>NZ_JBFABB010000124.1:0-19527 GCF_040640035.1 Micromonospora sp. NPDC023633
ACACCACGTGGTACCGGAAGTTGATCACACCTGCAGCCTCTTGATCGGTGGGACGCTAGAAAAGAGCGCCGCCACCAGCGCCGCCTGCCGCTCGGCCAGGTCGCCGCTCACGTCACCACCGGGAAGCCGGACGCGGCGGCGAGGGCGTCCAACTCGGCCCGGAGCACCGGGGCGGGCGGGTAGTGCCCGTCGCGTTCCAGCAGGATCGCCGGCGGCCGGCGGCGGGCGCACAGCTCGCGCAGCAGGTCGAGCACCGCCGGGGGCACCGGATCGGTGTGCGTGTCGTGGTAGTAGCCGCCGTGGTCGGCGCCGCCCGCCACGTGCACGTAGGAGACCCGCTCCAGCGGCAGCCGGTCGAGCAGCGCGACCGGGTCGGCGCCCCGGTTGCGGGCGTTGGCGTACACGTTGGCGACGTCCAGCAGCAGGAACGCGCCGGTGCGGTCCAGGATCTCGGCGAGGAAGTCGGCCTCGTCCAGCTCGTCGTCGGGCCAGTCGAACAGGGCCGCGATGGGTTCCAGCGCGATCGGCACCGGCAGCTCGGCCTGCGCGCGGGCGACGTTGGCGCAGACCGCGTCGACCGCCGCCCGGCTGCGCGGCAGCGGAAGCAGGTGGCCGGCCTCGACACCGCCGGCCCGGACGAAGGCGATGTGCTCGCTGACCAGCGGCGCCCCGACCAGCTGCGCCACGGCGCCCAGGTGGGCGACGCGCGCCGGGTCGACCGGTTCCGCGCCGCCGAGGGAGAGCCGCACGCCGTGCGGTACGACCGTCACGCCGCGCTCGCGCAGCGCGGCCAGCCCGGCGGGCGGTGGCCCGGCCGAGGCGACGCTCTCCGCGACCACCTCCACGAAGCGCAGCCCGGGCAGGTCGGCGACGAACCCGGCGATCTCCGGCCGCCAGCCGATGCCCACGCCCGCGGGGCCGGTCATCCGCCGCACCCGCCTCCGCCGCAACCCCCGCCGCCGCCGCACGAGCTGCCCCCGCTGCACGAGCTGCCCCCGCCGCACCCGCCGCCGCTGGAGGAGGCGCTGCTGCCGCTGATCGCCTGGCGCTGGATCTCGGCCTGGGCGGCGAAGCCGGGGTCCATGGCGTAGAGCGACGCGGTGCCGAACAACGCGACGCCCATCGCGGCGCCCGCCGCGCCGTAGGTGGCGTAGGCGGGGGCCGAGGCGGGCGCGAGGTAGGTGTGCTGACGGCGCAGGTCGCGCAGGGCCCGGGTGGCGGCGCGGGTGCGCCACGGCACGCGGTGCAGGAGGACGGTCGCGACGATCAGCGGAACCTGGCTCAGCACGAGCCAGCCCACCGGGCGGTCGTTGCCCAGCCCCGCGAAGATGCGCACCAGCCCGACCAACAGCAGGGCGGAGAGCAGGAACGCGCCCCGGCGCAGCGCGGACCGGCGGGCCGGTGCGAGCGCGAGCCCGCGCTGCTCCAGACTGGTCCGGAGCTGGTCGAGCGCCCGGCGGACCCACTCGTCACGGGCCAGTTCCTTGGTGGTGGCGTTCCGCCCGGCCGCGAAATGGACCGCCTGGTCCAGGGGCGTGATCCCGGCGGGCAGCGGACCGCCGGTGGTGAGCCGCCGGTCCGGCCGTACGCCGATCGCCCCGCTGCCGCGCAGCCCGCCGAGCGAGGTCCAGATCGCCAGCTGCTGCCCGCCGTTGAGGTAGGCGACCTGCTGCGGGCCGAGCTGGCCCACGTCGCCCACCGGTGGGCCGGCGAGGACCGCGCGTCGGTGCACGACCGTACCGACGATGATCACGATGGCCGCGAGGAGATAGGCCCCGAGGAAGGCGGGACCGGGGATGCCCCAGGTGTCACCAGGTGCGGCGAGGACGGTCATGGGCTGCTCCTGTCGGCGAGGGGATCGCGACCCAATTGTGGAGCAGGCCCGCCAGGGCGTATCCACCGCGTGGACCGAGTTACCGGACCGATACGCACGGCGAGCCGGCAGCCGGCGCCCGGGGTCGGCTGCCCGGGCGCGCCGGAGGCCGGGCAGGTCAGCGGCGGCGGACGGCCTCCTCGACCAGGTCGAGCACCGGGCCGAGGTCGCCGGCGGGGCGGCCCATCGCCAGGTGCAGCACCAGGCCGTCGTAGGCGAGTTCGAGGAACTGGGCCAGCACGTCGATCGGCACGTCCTCGCGGAGCACGCCCGCCTCCCGCTGCCGGGCCAGCCGGTCGCGGGTCGCCTCGGCGATCGCGGCCGACCGCTCCGCCCACCGCCTGGCGAACGCCGGGTCGGTCCGCAGCCGCCGGGACACCTCCAGCTGGCTGCCGAGCCAGCCGGTGGTGTCGGGGGAGACCGCGCCGGCCAGCAGGTCCCGCATGACCTGGACCAGGCCGTTGCGGGCCACCGTCTCCACCATGGCCGCGGCGTCGTCCTCGGCCACCGCCAGGAAGAGCGAGTCCTTGTCGCGGAAGTGGTGGAAGATCGCGCCCCGGGACAGCCGGGTGGCCTCCTCGAGCCGGCGGACGGTGGCGCCCTCGTAGCCGTGCCGGGCGAAACACGCCCGCGCGGCGGCGAGGATCTCCTGCCGGCGCGCGTCGAGCTGGTCCTGACTTACTCTGGGCACGGGTCGATCGTGACAGCTCACCCCCCGCCGTGCAAACCGTACGTACGGCTTGGTTTGGCCGCTCGCATGATCATCCACGCGGGGCGATCACGGTTAGGATCGGCCCGTGACGCCACTCCCCACCGCCGTCGCGGTCCCCGCCGCGCCGCTGACCGTCGCGGCCGTGCAGGCCGAGCCCGTCCCTGGCGACGTGGCCGGCAACGCGGCAAGCGCCGCCCGGCTGGTCCGCCGCGCGACGGAGCGGGGCGCCCGGGTGAGCGTGCTGCCCGAGCTCTTCCTGCCCGCGTACCACCTGCCGACGCTCGCGGCCGACCCGGCCGGCACCGACGTCGCGGCCGACGCGGCGGGCACGGTCGACGACCCGCGGCTGGACCCGCTGCGCGAGGCGGCCCGCGACGGCGGCGGGGCCGTGGTGGTCGGCGCCGCCGTCCGGCACCCGGACGGCCGGCGGACGATCTCCGCCCTGCTGGTCGACCGCGCCGGTGACGTCCGCGTCGGATACGACAAGCAGCAGCTGTGGAGTGGCGAGCGGGAACTCTTCGTGGCCGGCGACCGGGGCGCCACCCTGCTCGTCGACGACTGGCGGCTCGGGCTCGGCATCTGCTACGACGGCTGCTTCCCGGAGCACGGCCGGGCCGCGGCGGTCGACGGGGCGCACGGCTACCTCTGCCCGAGCGGCTACCTGGCCGGCTCCGAGCACCGCCGCGACCTCTACTACGCCGCCCGCGCGCTGGACAACACGATGTACGTGGTGTTCGCCAACCTCGTCGGCGGCGCCCACCCGTGGCGGTTCAACGGTGGCGCGGCGGTCTACGACCCGGAGGGCCGGCCGCTGGCCCGGGGCGCGGACACCGGCGAGGCCGTGCTGGTCGTCGCGCTCGCCCCGGAGGCCCTCGCGGCGACCCGGGCGGCCCACTGCATGCTGCTCGACCGCCTGCCCGACCAGGGGCGCACCCGTTCGGCGCTGCCGGCCTGACGGCGTCGGGAGAGGGCTCGGCTCTGTCGGCGGGCGGTGGCGGTCCCGTAGGGTGCCCGAGTGCCGCTGCTCCTGCTGGACCTGGACAACACGCTGCTCGACCGGGCCGGTCCGTTCCGCGCCTGGGGGGAGCGTTTCCTGGCCGGTGTCGGCGCGCCGCCGGCCGACATCGACTGGCTGCTGTCCATCGACGCCGACGGGCTGACCGACCGGTGGGACGTGGCCGACGCCGTGCGTGACCGGTACGGGCTGCGGATCCCGTCCATCGACCTGGTCGAGGAGCTGCACGACGGCGTGGTGGCCAACGTCCGGCTCGACCCGCTGGTCGCCTGCGCGCTGCGGATCGCCGACGAGGCCGGCTGGACGCCCGTGGTGGTCAGCAACGGCGGGGCGCGGCAGCAGGAGGCCATGATCCGGCGTACCGGGCTGGACCGCTTCGTCGCCGACTGGGTCATCTCCGAGGAGGTCGGCGTCAGCAAGCCCAACCCGAGGATCTTCGCGCTGGCCGCCCGGCGGGTACGGCTGCCCCTGCGCGACGCCTGGGTGGTCGGCGACGGCCCGGAGGCGGACATCGGGGGCGCGGCCGCCGTGGGCCTGCCCAGCGTCTGGCTGCACCGGGGGCGGAGCTGGGTCGACAGCCGGTTCGCCCCCACCCGCACGGCGGACGGCGTGATCGCCGCCGTCGCGACGGTGCTCGCCGCCTGAGGGGCGGGGCGCCGGGCCGCGGCCGGGCGTAATTCGGTTGACCCGGGCCGCGTCGACCCGTGAGCATGGTCGGCGCATCGTGCAACCGGGCCCGCGCCCGGTCGAGGAGAGGGGGTCGGTCATGGCCGTCTTCGCAGGTCGCTTCCACCTGCCCCCATCAGCCTCGAGCAAGGGATCACCACCGCAGTGCGCGATCACGACCTTCCGGCGCGCGAGCGCCATACCCGCGGCAAGCGCCGCTTCGACGACGACGAACAGCTCTTCCTGAAGCGGGGCCGGGCCGCCGAGCCCGCCCTCGCCGACCCCGACGCCGAGCCGGACCCCGACACGGGGGAGCGCTGGTCCTCCTGGGACGACGCCGTGCACGGCCCGCAACCCCACCCGGAGTGGCTGGTCACCGAACTGGCCGCCAAGGACACCGAGCTGGGGGTGCTCAAGACCGGCAAGGAGGCGGACGTCCACCTGGTCCGCCGGGCGGTGCCCGGCACCGACCGGTCCTGCCTGCTGGCGGCGAAGCGGTACCGGGACCCGCAGCACCGCCTCTTCCACCGCGACGCCG
Organism: Micromonospora sp. NPDC023633; assembly: GCF_040640035.1. NCBI lineage: Bacteria > Bacillati > Actinomycetota > Actinomycetes > Micromonosporales > Micromonosporaceae > Micromonospora > Micromonospora sp. NPDC023633. The sequence goes on from NZ_JBFABB010000124.1 coordinate 4,805, forward strand.
GCTACCTGGAGGGACGCCGGGTCCGCCGGTCCCGGGAGAACCGGGCGATGGCCGGCCGCACCGCCTTCGGCCGGCAGATGATCGCCGGGCAGTGGGCGGCGGCCGAGTTCGCCGCGCTGGCCCGGCTCTGGGAGGTCGGCGCCCGGTACGGCACGATCACCGTCCCCTACCCGGTGCAGGTGCGCGGCACCGAGCTGATGCTGGAGTTCCTCGGCGACCAGGACGAGGGGCTGGCCGCGCCCCGGCTGGCCCAGCTGAGGCCGACGGCGAGGGAGTTGCGTGAGCTGTGGGGCCAGCTCGTCGACGCTCTCGTGGTGCTCGCCCGCGCCGGCCTCGCACACGGCGACCTGTCGCCGTACAACCTGCTGGTGCACGCGGGGCGGCTGGTGCTGATCGACCTGCCGCAGGTGGTCGACGTGGTGGCCAACCCGCAGGGGCCGGAGTTCCTGGCCCGCGACGTGCGGGTGGTCGCCACCTGGTTCGCGGGCCGGGGCCTGCCCGCGACGGACGCCGACCCGGGCGCGCTGACCGCGCTGCTGCTGCGGGAGGCGGGGCTCCGCTGACCGCGACGTCCCGGGCGGCCGGAACGGGCCGCCCGGGACCCGGTCACTGGAGGTAGCGCTCGACCGCCGGCTTGGGGCGCATCCCCTGGGCGTCCGGGTCGCCGTGGGTCTGCCGGGCGGCCCGCCGCCGCCGCAGCAGGTCCCAGCACTGGTCGAGGGACTCCTCCAACTCGCGCAGCCGGGTGCGGGCGTCGTCGTCCGTGCCCGACTCGCCGGCCTGCGCGTCGGCGCGCAGCCGGTGCTCCTCGTCGACCAGCTCGGAGATCCGGTTCAGGATGGTCTTGTCGTCCATGCCCTGAGCCTGGCACAGGCCGCGCGGGCGCGCCCGGGTTCCACCGGCGCGTGCCCCCGCCGCGCCCGCCGCTGCGGTAGGTTGCCCAGCCATGGTCCTCACCCTCCGGGCCGCCGGCCCCTCCGACGCGGCGCCGGTCGTCGACCTGCTCCGCGCCGCCAGGCCCCACCTGGTGGTCACGCCGGAACTGCTCGCCTGGCAGGCGACCGGCAAGCCGGCCGAGCGCTTCGGGATGCTCGTCGCCGAGGCGGACGACGGGATCGCCGGCGTCGCCCGGACGGGGCTGCTGTACGAGAGCGCGGAGCCGGGGCTCGGCTTCGTCAACCTGGTCGTGCGCCCCGAGGGGCGGGGGCGGGGCGTCGGGTCGGCGCTGCTCGCCGCCGCCGAGGAGCGGCTCGCCGGGCTCGGGGTGCGCCGGGCGTACGCGCGGGTCGACGACGAACCGGCGGCGTCGCCTTCGCCGAGCGGCGCGGGTACCGGCCCGGTCGGCGCAGCGTGATCCTGGGCCTGGACCTGGCGACGGCGGTCCTGCCGGCCGCGCCCGCCCCGCCGGCCGGGGTGCGGCTGGGCACGGCGGCGGACCTGGCCGACCCGCGCCCGCTGTACGAGGCGGACCTGGTCGCCGCCGCGGGCGAGCCGGGCGACGTCGGGATGGACGAGATCAGCTTCTCCGACTGGCTGGCCGCGTACTGGCACCGGCCGGACCTGGACCGGGCGCTGAGCACGGTGGCGACGGCCGACGGTGTGGTGGTGGCGTTCAGCCTCGCGCTGACCGACGGCCGGGACCGCTACCTGTCGGGGATGACGGGCACCCGCAGCGGGTGGCGGGGCCGGGGCCTCGCCCAGGCGGTCAAGCACGCGTCGCTGCGGGCGGCCCGGTCGGCGGGCTTCCGGCGGGCGTCCACGATCAACGACGCCGGCAACGACGCGATGCGGACGGTCAACGCGTGGTTCGGGTACCGGCCGGTGGCCGCCGAGTGGCGCTACCTGCGGGAGTTGCCTCGTCGCTGACCGTCCACTGTTGACAGTGGGACATTTCGCAGCACAAACACTGGAACTGCTGTCCTCATTGGTGAGATGCTTCCGCACTCAGGCGGTGGAAGTTCCACGAGGGATCGGCCCGTGGACCACTGCCGAGACGACGAGGAGGCCTGGTACGCATGTCCAGCTTGCGCGACGGGCACGGCGCCACCCTCCCCACGGACCCGCGCACGATCCCGTTGCGGCGGGCGCTGCCCGCCCTGCTCCGGGATCCGCTCGGCGCACTGGTCGGCTTCGCGGAGGGATCCGGTGGGGAGGTCGTCCGGCTCAACCTCGGGTCGTTCCGCCCGTACCTGGTCAGCCACCCGGAACACCTGCAGTACGTGCTGCGTGACCGCGCCGACAACTACATCCGGGACGGTCGGGGACTGCTGTGGCGTCCGGTCCGCCGGGTCGTCGGGGAGGCCATCCTGGTCGCCGAGGGGGAGGTGTGGGAGTCCAGCCGTGGCGCCCTGCTGCCTCTGTTCACGGCGAAGCGGGTCGAGACCATGGTGGACCGGATGGCCGAGGTGATCAGCGAGGCGGTCGACGAGTGGGACGAGCCGGCCCGGCAGGGGCGGCCGATCGACACGGCGGCCGAGCTGACCCGGATCGTCCTGCGCACCACCATGCGGGTGCTCTTCGCCGACCGGATCTCCGTGCCGGAGGCCGAGCGGATCAGCGCCGCGCTCGACACCGTCACCACCTCGATGATCGCCCGCCTGCTGGTGCCGTTCGTGCCCTACTCGGTGCCCATGCCCGGCGACCGCGCGTTCCGGGCGGCCGTGCGGACCATCGACGAGGTGGTGCTGCCGATCATCCGTGAGGCGCGGGCCCGGCCGAGCGACGACGACGACATCATCTCCACCCTCTGCCGGCCCCGTCCGGACGGCAGCATGCCGGACGAGTACCAGATCCGCGGCGATGTCGTGGCCATGTTCTCCACCGCCACCGAGACCACCATCGCGCTGCTGTCCTGGCTCTGGCCGGTGCTGGAGACCCAACCCGAGGTCGCCGCGCGGCTCTACGCCGAAGTGGACCGGGTGGTGGGCGGCGGCCGGGTCCGGCGGGAGCACCTCGCCGAACTGCGGTACGGGCGCATGGTGCTGGACGAGATGCTGCGGCTGTATCCCGCCGGTTGGATGGTCCCCCGCACGGCGGTCGCCGACGACGTGCTCGGCGGGGTGCGGATCAAGGCGGGCGCGACGGTGCTGGTCAGTCCGTACGTGACCCAACGGATGCCGATGTTCTGGGACGACCCGGAGCGGTTCGACCCCGAACGCTTCTCGCCGGAGCGGCCCCGTCGCCGCTACCGCTACTCCTACTACCCCTTCGGCGGGGGCCCGCACCAGTGCCTCGGGCAGTACCTGTTCCTCCTGGAGGCGCAGCTCATCGTGAGCACGGTGCTGAGTCGCTTCCGGTTCCGCCCGACCGCGCCGGCCGACCTGACCCCACGGATGGGCGCCTCGCTCTCGCCCCGGCAACGGCTGCGGGTGACCCTGTCGCCGGTGCAGCGACCGGTCGCCCCGTGAGCGCGACGGACGCGCGGTCGAGGGCTGGCCAGGCCGACGTGGCCGAACAGGGCAGGATCTGCGCCCTGGCCACGCGGGGCGTACGCGACCTGCAGGAAATCACCGCCGCGCACCCCGGACTCTTCTCCGCCGACACGTTCGACTCCGCGATGCTCAGTTCCGTCGCCACCGCCATCGCCTTCACCGCTCCCTGGCACAGCGCCGACGAGCTGCGGATCACCACCCGTACGCTGCTCTGGGTCTTCGCCGCCGACTGGCAGGTCGACTACCTCGCGGCGTCCGCCGATGACGTGCGCGCGCTGGTGGCGGAGTGCCTCGCGGTCGCCGACGGCGCCGACCCGCCGGCGGGGCGACACCTGGCCCGGCTGCTGGCCGACCTCCGCGACGACCTGGCGGCCGTGCCGGCGTTCGACCGGATCCGGCCGGTGTGGCGCGACGAGCTGGAGCGGATGTTCACCGCGGTGGCCCGGGAGTGGGACTGGAAGAACGCCTCGGGCCCCCCGGGCGGATCCCTTCCCACCCTCGACCGGTACCTCGACAACGCCGACAACCTGGCCTGTTCCTTCGTCAACGTCACGCACTGGATCGCCACGGGCGACGGGAACTGCCTGCGGCACCTGGACGAGCTGCTGACGGTGGGCCGCGAGGTGCAGCGGGTGCTGCGCCTGGTCAACGATCTGGCCACCCACGAGCGGGACGTCCAGTGGGGCGACCTCAACGCGCTCATGCTGGTTCCCGACCCGGTTGTCGTGCGCGACCGGTTGGCCCAGCTCACGCGGCGCTGCCACGGGCTGCTCGAACTGCTGGCCGAGCGCGACCCGCGGCAGGCCGACTACATGCGCCGGCAGCTCTCCTTCACCGCCGGCTTCTACCAGGTCTCGGACTTCTGGGGGACGCGATGAGCCACGGCGGATCCCGGGCGGGCACGGCAGCCGCGCCGCGTACCGGCCGTGGTCCGGACGACTGCGGGAGCCTGGCGGGGGAACTGGTCGACGCGATGGCGCTGAGACCGTGGGGAGAGGTCGCTCCCTCCGTCTACGAGACCGGCCGGCTGGTCGCCGCCGGGCCCCTGCTCGCCGGGCACGCCGAACGGGTCGCGTTCCTCGTTCGACACCAGCGCGCCGACGGCGCGTGGGGACCCCCGGAGGGCTACGCGCTGGTGCCGACGTTGAGTGCCACGGACGCCCTGCTGGCGACGCTGGCCGACGAGGGCCTGCCGGCGGCCGCCCGCCCGGCTTCGGCCGTCGCGGCCGGGCGCGGACTGCGAGCCCTCTCCACCCTGCTCGCGGCGGGCTCCGCCGTGCCGGACACGCCCGCCGCCGACCTCATCGTGCCGGCCCTGGTGGAATCGATCAACGCACGGACGTCCGGGCCGGACGCCGCGCTGTCGCTCACGCACCCGCTGAGCCTGCCCACCGGGACGGACCGCCGCCGGTTGACCGCGGTCCGGGCGGCACACGCCGCGGGCACCGAGCTGCACCCGAAGCTGGCGCACTTCGGTGAGCTGCTCGACGGGCCGGCCCAGCGGTGGCCGCGGCCGCGCGCCGCCGAGCCGACCACTGTCGGGGCCTCGCCAGCAGCCACCGCCGCGTGGCTGGCCACCGCCGGTCCGGACGCCGACGCGCGAGCGGCCCGCGTCTTCCTGGACCGGCTGATCAGCGAGGGCGGCGGGCCGGTGCCCTGTCCTACGCCGATCACCGTCTTCGAACGTGCCTGGGTCCTGAGTTGGCTGTCCCGGGCCGGCATCGAGGTACGACCACCGGAGGCGGTCCTCGCGGGCCTGGCCGACGCGGTCGGCCCTGCCGGTGCCGCCACCGGAGCGGGCCTGCTACCCGACGCGGACACCACCGCCGTGACCCTGTACGCGCTCGGGCGCCTGGGCCGCCAGCTCGACCCGGCGAGTCTGTGGGGGTACGAGACGGCGGAGGGGTTCTGCACCTGGCCGGGGGAGGACGGCTTCTCGGTCACCACGAACGCGCACGTGCTCGACGCCCTCGCTCAGCACGCCGTGCGTGATCCGGGCGCCGCCTCCCGGCACCGCACCGCCATCGGCCGGCTGGCCCGGGTGCTCCGGGAGCGGCAGGAGGCCGACGGCAGCTGGCGCGACCGGTGGCACGCCTCGCCGTACTACGCCACCGCCTGCTGCGTGCTCGCGTTGGCCGAGTCCGGCCCGGACGACGACAGCGTGGACACGGTCGGTCGGGCGGTGCGCTGGGTGCTGGCCAACCAACGCGACGACGGGTCGTGGGGCCGGTGGGCGGGCACCGCGGAGGAGACCGCCTACGCCCTGCAGATCCTGCTGGCCGTCCCGTCGGACGAACCGGCGGTGGCCGTCGCCGCCCTGCGGGGAAGCGCCTACCTGCGAGCGGACGTCGGCCGACGCGAGCACCCGCCACTGTGGTACGGCAAGGAACTCTATTGCCCCACCACGATCGTCCGGTCGGCGGTGCTCGCCGCCTCCCACCTCGTTCACCGCCGACTCGAACATTCCCGCGGTGGTGCACATGTCATGACGGGACGGCAGAAATCAGCAACTTGAGGTGCCATGTGGACACTGCTAGCGTACCCACTGCCTTTGTCCCGCACGGCCCTCCGGCGGGACATCCGCACTTCTACGATCTGCCGTTGATGACCTGAGTCAACGCCGGCCTGGGACGGTTCAATGCGTTCTCGCGGTACGAGTATCCGCACTAAGGTTGTCGCTCTCCTGCTCTCCCTCGTAGCGCTCTGGACGTTCGCGGCCTGGGTGACCCTGCGGGACGGCTTCAATCTGCTCGGCGTCCAGATGCTCAACGCCAAGATCTACGTTCCCAGCGAGCCGCTGCTCCAGGAACTCCAGCTCGAACGCCGCCTGACCCAGGCGTACCTCAGCGACCCGGGGCCGGAGCAGCGGGCGGCGCTCGAGGCCGAACACCGTACGACGGCGGAGCTGACGACCTCCTTCACCACGTCCGTGCGGCACTGGCAGGTCGACGTCGCCGGCGGTGACGCGTTGAGCCGGCAGCTCGACGAATCGGTGGCGCAGCTGGAGGCGCTGGGGGCGGTACGCAGCGCGGTGCTCGATCGCGGTATCGACCGGATTTCCGCGGCGGACGCCTACACCCGTGCCATTGGATCCATTTTCCAGATCTACGACGTCACCGGCAGTCTGGACGACAAGGAGCTGGCGGCGGACGCCGCGGCCCTCATCCAGCTCAACCGGATGAAGGAGCTGATCTCACAACAGGACGCGCTGCTCAGCGGCCTGTTCGGCAGTGGCCGCATGAGTGGGCCGGAGTACGCCCGATACACCGCGCTCGTCGGCGCCGAGCGTTTCCTCGGCGAGGAGACCAGATCGAAGCTCTCCGCCGCCGACCAGCGGCGCTACCAGCAGCTCGTCGAGAGCGAGCCGTTCAAGCGCCTGCGCTCGGTGCAGGACGGCATCATCCGCGGCGGCCAGCCGACGACGCAGCTGCCGGTGAGTCGGGCCGACTGGCGTGACACGGTCGACCAGGCGCTGGCCGGGGTCAACAGCACGGTGGTGGCGGGCGGCGACGACATCGTGGGCCGGGCGTCCACCGTGGCCGCGATGGTCATGGTGCGCCTCGTACTGGCCACCGGTCTGGGTCTGCTGGCGGTCATCGCCTCGATCATCGTCTCCGTCACGACGACCCGTGCGCTGCTGCGGCAGCTGGAGCGGCTGCGCGAGGCCGCCTTCCGGCTCGCCAACGAGCGGCTGCCCGGCGTGGTCGAGCGGCTCGGCCACGGCGAGGAGGTCGACGTCGCCAAGGAGGCGCCTCCGCTGGAGTTCGGTGACGACGAGATCGGCCAGGTGGGCAAGGCGTTCAACGCCGTGCAGGAGACCGCCATCCGCACCGCCGTCGAGCAGGCCGAGCTGCGCCGCAACGTGCGCGACGTCTTCCTCAGCCTGGCCCGGCGCACCCAGGCGCTGGTGCACCGCCAGCTCACCCTGCTCGACGCGATGGAGCGCCGCGAGCACGACGCCGAGGAGCTGGAGGACCTGTTCCGGGTCGACCACCTGGCCACCCGGATGCGGCGCAACGCCGAGAACCTCATCCTGCTCTCCGGCTCCACCCCGGGCCGCGCCTGGCGGCGCAACGTGCCGATGGTCGACGTGGTCCGCGGCGCCGTCGCCGAGGTCGAGGACTACACCCGGGTCAACGTGCTGCCTCTCGGCGCGGTCTCGCTCACCGGCCGCGCGGTCGGCGACGTCATCCACCTGCTCGCCGAGCTGATCGAGAACGGCCTGTCGTTCTCCCCGCCGCACACCTCGGTCGAGGTGCGCGGACAGATGGTGGCCAACGGCTTCGCCATCGAGGTCGAGGACCGTGGCCTGGGCATGAGCGAGGAGGACCTGGCCGCCGCGAACCACCGGATCGTCGACCAGTCCGAGCTCAACCTGGCCAACGCCTCCCGCCTGGGCCTCTACGTCGTCAGCCGGCTGACCGAGCGGCACGGCGTGCGGGTGCAGCTCAAGGAGTCCGCGTACGGCGGCACCACGGCCGTCGTGCTGATCCCGGCCGAGCTGGTCACCGCCGACGACGAGGACCCGAACACCTCCGGCGGGTTCCCGGCCGGCCTGCCCGCCGCCGGCCCGGTGGCCGGCGTCTCCGGCCAGGCCCCGCCCGCCGCCGGACCGCCGCTCGCCACGGTGCCGGTGGCGCTGGCCGAGCCGCCGCTCGCGCCCCACGCGCCCTCGGCTCCCGACGCCGACGCCCCCGCCGGCGGGGGCGCACTGCCGACCCGCTCGCGCGGCCGGAGCCTGCCGACGACCGCCCCGGCCCGTGACGCGCCGCTGCCCGTCCGGCAGCGCGGCGGATCCGAGCAGTACGCCCTGGACGGGCCGACCTTCCCGACCGGCCTGCCGATGGCCGCCGCCCGGCCCGCGTCGACGGAAGCGCCCGCCGTGACGGGAACGTCCGCCGAGGCGCCCGCCGCGCCCGAGGCGGACACCGCGCCCGCCGCCGGCCCGGTGCCGACGGCCCGCCAGGTGACGGCGCGCACCGACTCGGGGCTGCCGGTCCGGGTCCGGCAGGCCAGCATCGTGCCGGAGCTGCGCGACGATCCGGCGACCGCCGGGAACGGCGACGAGGACGACGACACGGTGCGCCCGCCGGAGCAGGTACGCCGGATGATGAGCTCCTACCAGACCGGGACCCGGCGCGGCCGTACGGACGCCGCCCGACTGCTTGGCGGAGCGGGCGACAGCCGAACCGAGGCCGGCGAGGAACCCGACGCCGGCGACGACCTGCAAGCGACCTGACCGGTGCCGCCACGGCGCGGGGGGATCCCCGCGTCGTGGCGCTCAGCCGAGACGAGCACGGCGACAACTGCCGGGGGAGAAGAGGACGACGAGTGGCGCAGAAGACGGCTTCGAGTGCCGACCTGACGTGGTTGCTGGATGATCTGGTCGGCCGGGTGAAGCAGGCCGACCACGCGGTCGCGCTCTCGACGGACGGCCTGTTGATGGCCGCCTCGCGAGGGCTCAGCCGGGACGACGCCGAGCACCTGGCGGCCATGGCGGCCGGCATCCAGAGTCTGGCCCGGGGCGCGGGCAAGCGCTTCGGCGGCGGGCAGGTGCAGCAGACGATCATCGAGATGCAGTCGTCGTTCCTGTTCGTCACGGCGGCCGGGCGCAACGCCTGCCTCGCCGTCCTGGCCAGCGAGGACGCCGACGTCGGGCTGATCGCGTACGAGATGGCGATGCTGGTCACCCGCGTCGGCAAGTACGTGGCGTCGCCGTCCCGGACCGGCGAGCAGCAGACCGGCGAGAAGTAGCCGCGATGACGGTGCAGGGGGAGTCCTCGGAGCACCAGTGGGTCGACGACCACGCCGGCCCGGTCGTGCGCCCGTACGCGATGACGCGTGGCCGGGCCCGGCCGGTCACCGGCACGTTCGACCTGATCTCCCTGGTGACGGCGACCCGCGCGGACGTGACCCCGGAGGTCGGGCTGGGCCCGGAGCACCTGGCGATCGTCGGGCTCTGCCAGCGGATCCAGTCCGTCGCCGAGATCGCCGCCCACCTGGACCTGCCGGTGGGCACCATCCGGGTCCTGCTCGGTGACCTGGCGGCCCGCAGCCTGGTGCAGGTACGCGAGCCGCACACCACGGCCGGCCTTCCCGACAACAGCGTTTTCGAGGCGGTAATCAATGGACTACGGGCACTCTGAGCGGCCGGCGGGAGCGACGCCACTGCCCACCGCGATCAAGATCCTCGTCGCGGGTGGCTTCGGCGTCGGCAAGACCACCATGGTCGGTGCGGTCAGCGAGACGCGCCCGTTGCGTACGGAGGAGGTGTTGACCGAGTCCGGCGTCGGCATCGACGACCTCTCCGGGGTGGAGAGCAAGACGACCACCACGGTGGCGATGGACTTCGGCCGCATCACCATCAGCGACGACCTGGTGCTCTACCTCTTCGGCACCCCGGGCCAGGACCGGTTCTGGTTCGTCTGGGACGAACTGGCGCTCGGCGCGCTCGGCGCGGTGGTGCTGGCCGACACCCGGCGGCTGGCCGACTGCTTCCCCTCGATCGACTACTTCGAGGGCCGGGGCACCCCGTTCGTCGTGGCGGTCAACTGCTTCGAGGGGGCCCGGCAGTACCGCCTCGACGAGGTGCAGGCGGCGCTCAACCTCGACCCGGGGGTGCCGGTGCTGCTCTGCGACGCCCGGCAGCGGGAGTCCAGCAAGGAGGTGCTCATCACCCTGATGGAGCACGCCATGAAGACCCGCGAGGCCCGCCGCCGCGCCGCCGCGGCCGAGTAACCGCCACACCACCACCGCGCCGCGCCTCCCGACGTCCGCCCACGAGATCCTGGTACGGAACAGCCCCTCCTCGGGCCTTTCCGTACCAGGATCTCGCGGCGGGAACCGGTGCGAGCGCGTTCGCCGGCGGAGTGGGACCGACCGGGCGCGGGGACGCCCAGCGCGCCACCGCCGCCGGGGACCCGGACGCGCCGCTGGTCCGGCGGGTCATGTTGCCGCCGTCGTCCTGCGGAACGGGGCGGGGGCGGATGGCGTAATTGATCGACCTCGATCAATTGGGCTGCCTGGCATGGGCTCTGGAAAGCGCTTCCCGCCGTCCATCACCTGGCCTGGAACACATCGACACGGTGGGCCCGCTGGTCATCCAGGTCACCGGGCGGATCGCGATCACGAGCAAGCAGGGGGTACGCCCGAACAAGACCATCATCGGGGTCGGCAACGCCGAGATCACCGGCGGCGGCCTGGACTTCTACCGGTCGTACAACGTGATCGTCCGCAACATCAACTTCACGAACGCGGAGGACGACGCGGTCAACATCGGCCAGAACTCGCACCACATCTGGATCGACCACAACCGCTTCTCCGGCGCGGTGGACGGGTCGGTCGACATCGTCCGGGGCGCCGACTACGTGACGGTGTCGTGGAACCACTTCGACCACTCGGACAAGTCCATGCTGATCGGTCACTCCGACGGCTCGGCCTCCACCGACGTCGGCCGCCTGAAGGTCAGCATCCACCACAACTTCTTCGACCACAGCCGCCAGCGGCACCCCCCGGGTCCGCTTCGGCGCACGTACTACCCGTACACCCTCGACGCGGCGGCGGACGTGTTCGCCCTGGTCGTCGCGGGCGCCGGCGCCGGCCGCATCTGACCGGACGCGCGGAGGCCCCCTGCCGTGGTGGCAGGGGGCCTCCGTCCGTGCCGTCAGCTGGCGATCATGCGACGCAGGACGTACTGCAGGATGCCGCCGTGCCGGTAGTAGTCCGCCTCGCCCGGGGTGTCGATCCGGACCACCGCGTCGAACTCGACGCCGGTGTCGGTGCTGACCTTGACCGTGCGCGGGGTCTCGCCGTCGTTCAGCGCGGTGACCCCGGCGATGGAGAACGTCTCCGTGCCGGTGAGGCCGAGCGACTCGGCGGTCTCGCCGGCCGGGAACTGGAGCGGGAGCACGCCCATGCCGATCAGGTTCGAACGGTGGATCCGCTCGTACGACTCGGCGATGACCGCCCTGACGCCGAGCAGCATGGTGCCCTTGGCCGCCCAGTCCCGGGACGAGCCGGAACCGTACTCCTTGCCGGCCAGCACGACCAGCGGGATGCCCGCCTCCTGGTAGGCCACCGAGGCGTCGTAGATCGAGCTCTGCTCGCCGGTCAGGTGGTTGACCGTGAAGCCGCCTTCAGGGAGCGCAGCTCCCGCATCGGAACCGGCGCCCGGGATCCGCAACTGGTTGCGCAGCCGGATGTTGGCGAAGGTGCCCCGGATCATCACCTCGTGGTTGCCCCGGCGGGAGCCGTACGAGTTGAACTCGTGCCGCGGCACGTCGTGCTCGGCGAGGTACTTCCCGGCGGGGGAGTCGGCCTTGATGGAGCCGGCCGGCGAGATGTGGTCGGTGGTCACCGAGTCGCCCAGCTTGGCCAGCACCCGGGCGCCGGTGATGTCGACGACCGCCTTCGGCTCCCGCTCCATGCCCTCGAAGTACGGGGGCTTGCGGACGTAGGTGGACTCGTCCGCCCAGGCGAAGGTGTCGCCGGTCGGGGTGGGCAGCGACTGCCAGCGCTCGTCACCGGCGAAGACGTCCTCGTACGCGGCGCTGAAGCCGGTGGCGCCGATCGCCGAGGCGATGACGTCCTGGATCTCGGCGCTGTCGGGCCAGATGTCCCGCAGGAACACCGGGTTGCCCTCGCTGTCCTCGCCGATCGGCTCGTTGGCCAGGTCGATGTCCATCGTGCCGGCCAGCGCGTACGCGACCACCAGCGGCGGGGAGGCCAGGTAGTTCATCTTGACGTCCGGGTTGATCCGGCCTTCGAAGTTCCGGTTGCCGGAGAGCACGGAGACGACCGCCAGGTCGGCCTCGTTCACCGCGGCGGAGACCTCCTCCGGCAGTGGACCGGAGTTGCCGATGCAGGTGGTGCAGCCGTAGCCGACCAGGTGGAAGCCGAGCTTCTCCAGGTAGGGCGTGAGGCCGGCGCGCTCGTAGTAGTCCATGACGACCTTGGAACCCGGGGCCAGGGTGGTCTTCACCCACGGCTTGCGGGTCAGGCCCTTGTCGACCGCGTTGCGGGCCAGCAGGGCCGCCCCGATCATCACCTGCGGGTTGGAGGTGTTGGTGCAGGAGGTGATCGCCGCGATCACCACGGCGCCGTGGTCCAGCTCGTACTCGACGCCGTCGGCGCTGGTGACCCGGATCGGGTTGCTGGCCCGCCCGCCGGAGCCGACCGCCGCCGTCTCCAGGTCGCGCGGCGCGTCGGCCGGGTCGCTGACCCCGTTGGCCGGGGAGTCGCTGGCCGGGAAGGACTCGGCACTCGCCTCGTCGGCGTGGCCCTGCACGCCGAACGGCTTCTCCAGCTGCGGCACGCCCGACTTGCGGCCACGGTCGCCGCCGGTCTCGTCGGCGGCCACGTAGTCGGTCAGCGCCGAACGGAACAGCGTCTTGGCGTTGCCCAGCGGGACCCGGTCCTGCGGGCGCTTCGGGCCGGCCAGGGACGGCTCGATCGTGCTCAGGTCCAGCTCCAGGCGCTCCGAGTACTCCGGCTCGGCGTCCGGGTCGTGCCAGAGGCCCTGCTCCTTGGCGTACGCCTCGACGAGCGCGACCTGCGCCGCGTCGCGGCCGGTCAGCTCCAGGTAGCGGACGGTCTCGGCGTCGATCGGGAAGATCGCCACGGTGGAGCCGTACTCCGGGGACATGTTGCCGATGGTGGCCCGGTTGGCCAGCGGCACGGCGCCCACGCCCGGGCCGTAGAACTCGACGAACTTGCCGACCACGCCGTGCTTGCGCAGCATCTCGGTGATGGTGAGCACCAGGTCGGTGGCGGTGGTGCCGGCCGGCATCTCGCCGGAGAGCTTGAAGCCCACCACGCGCGGGATCAGCATGCTGACCGGCTGGCCGAGCATCGCGGCCTCGGCCTCGATGCCGCCGACGCCCCAGCCGAGCACGCCCAGGCCGTTGACCATCGTGGTGTGCGAGTCGGTGCCGACCACCGTGTCCGGGTACGCCTGGCCGTTGCGCTCCATGACCGTACGGGCCAGGTACTCGATGTTGACCTGGTGCACGATGCCGGTGCCCGGCGGTACGACCTTGAACTCGTTGAACGCGGTCTGGCCCCAGCGCAGGAACTGGTAGCGCTCCTTGTTGCGCTCGTACTCCAGCTCGACGTTGCGCTCGAAGGCGTCCTCGCGTCCGAACAGGTCGGCGATGACGGAGTGGTCGATGACCAACTCGGCCGGGGCGAGCGGGTTCACCTTGGTGGCGTCGCCGCCCAGGTCCCGGACGGCCTCGCGCATGGTGGCCAGGTCGACCACGCAGGGCACGCCGGTGAAGTCCTGCATGAGCACCCGCGCCGGGGTGAACTGGATCTCCACGCTCGGGTCGGCGTCGGGGTCCCAGCCGCCGAGCTGCCGGATGTGGTCGGCGGTGATGTTCGCGCCGTCCTCGGTCCGGAGCAGGTTCTCCAGGAGGATCTTCAGGCTGTAGGGGAGCCGTTCGTGGCCCTCCACCTTGCTGATCTTGAAAATCTCGTAGCTCGCGTCTCCGACGCGTAGCTGGGTCTTCGCACCGAAGGTGTCGAGGCTCGCCACGTCGTACTCCTTCACACCAGCGACCGTGAGTAGTCCTGAGCAGTCTGTCGCACCGGTCGGGGTGCCGCCGTGGTTAGGGGACACTTACCGCCGATCTAGTCGTCAACAAAACCGTACGTCCGTCTTGCTAACTTCGCAACCTCGTGCCATCGTTCGGGACGAGGAGGTACCACCATGATCCATCACGTCCAGCTCGCCTGCCCACGCGGCTCCGAGGCGGCGTCGCGGGCCTTCTACGTCGGCGTGCTCGGGATGACCGAGAAGCCCAAGCCGCCTGCGCTCGTGGCCCGGGGCGGCTGCTGGTTCACCGGTCACGGCGCGGAGCTGCACCTCGGCGTGGAGGACGACTTCAGCCCCGCCCGCAAGGCCCATCCGGGCCTGCTCCGGCCGGACCTGGACGCGCTCGCCGCCCGGTTAACCGCCGCCGGCTACCCCGTCACCTGGGGCAACGACGAGCTGCCCGGGATGCGCCGCTTCCACTCCCAGGACGCGCACGGCAACCGGCTGGAGTTCCTCGCCCCGGTCGACTGACTCCCGCCGCCACCGGCCGCGCGGGGCTGCCGACTCAGGGCGGCCGCGTCGGCGCGGCCGCCCGGCCCCGGGCTCGGCCGTGCGGGGCGGGGTGGGCGGGTGGAGCTGACGACAAAGGGCCGGTCCCCCGTGGGCGGTTTCTAGGGGTCGTCGCAACACGTGGTTTGTTGATCAGGCCGCGAGTAGTTTATGCAGGCGCTCGGCTGGGGTTTCCCAGCCGAGCGTTT
>NZ_JBFABB010000125.1:0-19499 GCF_040640035.1 Micromonospora sp. NPDC023633
CCGCGTCGCGCAGGTCGGCCAGCCGGCCGGCGACGGCGCCGATCTCGCCGGCCCCGGGCAGGAAGACCAGCACGTCCCCGTCGCGCTCGCGCAGCGCCCGGCGCACCGTCGCCGCGACGTGGTCGAGCAGGCCCCGGTCGACCGGGCCGGCCCCGGGCGCGGCCACCGGCCGGGGCGGCGGCGCCCAGATCCGGGTCACCGGGTGCAGGGCCGAGGACGCCCGGACGATCGGCGCGGGAGCGCCCGCGCCGCCGAGCAGCGCGGCGAACCGGTCCGCCTCGGGGGTGGCCGACATCGCCAGCAGCCAGAGGTCGGGGCGCAGCGCGGCCCGGGCCTCCACGGTGAACGCGAGCGCCAGGTCGGCGTCGAGCTGTCGCTCGTGGCACTCGTCGAGCAGCACGGCGCCGGTGCCGGCCAGCTCGGGATCGCGGTGCAGCCGTCGGACCAGCAGCCCCGTGGTGACCACCTCGACGCGGGTTCGCGGCCCGCTGCGGCGCTCGCCGCGCACGGCGTACCCGATCCGCTCGCCGAGCGGCTCGCCGAGCAGCGCGGCCATCCGGCGCGCCGCCGCGCGGGCGGCCACCCGGCGCGGCTGGGCGACCAGCACGCGACCGGCGACCTCGTCGGCCACGGCCAGCGGGGCGAGGGTCGTCTTGCCGGTCCCGGGCGGGGCGACCAGCACCCCGGCGCCGGTTTCGCGCAGCGCGGCGACCAGCTCCGGCAGCACCGGCCGTACGGGCAGGTCGAGGGGCACGTCCGAGAGCACGGCCCAGTCTCGCACCGCCCTCGGAGCGGCTCAGTCGGGGCGTACCCCGTCGACGCCGGTGACGAAGGCGCGCCAGGCCGACGCCGGGAAGGCCAGCACGGGACCGGGCCGGTCATTGCTGTCCCGGACGGCGACCCGGTCCCCGGCGGCGGCGACCTCCACGCAGTTGCCGTTGCCCACGCTGCGGGTGCTGGTGCGCCACTGGGCCCGGGTCAGGTCGAGCGCGGTCATCGCGGTACCCCCGTCTGTGCCGGCGTGCCGCGTCAGCGGTCACGCAAAGTGACGAGAAGCTTCCGTCAGGCGGTCAAGGACGCCTCCGGACCGAGTGCCATCCGGTACAGCTCCTCGTGTACAAGGCTATACCCGCGCACCTGTCCGGCCTCCTCCGGAGCCAGTCCCATCGTGAGGTTTTCCAGGTAGACCACGGTCGCGTCGGCGGCATCGGCGAACGTCAGCACGACGTACGGCGCGTTCATCGCCGGGTCCCCACCGGCCGAGAACGGAAGTACCTGGAGGGTGACGTTCGGTAACTGAGAGACCTTCGCGAGATGGGCCATCTGGTCGGCCATCACGGCGTTGCCGCCGACCGGGCGGCAGAGCACCGCCTCGTTGAGCACCACGGACAACTCGACCGGATTGTCGCGGTGCAGCACGTTCTGCCGGTGCAGCCGCGCGGCGACCTTGCGCTCGATCCCGTCCTCGCCCGCCGTGCGCCGGAAGACCTCCCGCGCGTACGCCTCGGTCTGCAGCAGTCCGGGCACCGCCTCGGCCTCGTACGTGCGCAGGGTCGCCGCCTCCGCCTCCAGCCCGACGTAGAACTCGAACCACTCCGGCAGCAGTGACGCGTCCGCGCCGGACGCGGCGATGGCCGGGCCCGCCGGCCCGGCCATCGTCCAACGACTCCTACCTAGTACGTGCCGTCGAGCTGCCCCCGCAGCTTGGTCAGCGCGCGGGCCAGCAGCCGGGAGACGTGCATCTGCGAGACGCCGATCTGCTCGGCGATCTGCGACTGCGTCAGGTTGCCGTAGAACCGCAGCGTGAGGATCTTCTGCTCCCGCTCGTCGAGCGTGGCCAGTGCCGGGCCGAGGGCGACCCGCAGCTCGGCCAGCTCGAACTCGCCGTCCTCGCCGCCGAGCATGTCGCCCAGCTCGGTCGCGCGGTCGCCGTCGCCGGTCGGGGTGGAGAGCGAGACCGCGTTGTAGGCGCGGGCACCCTCCAGGCCCTCCAGCACCTCTTCCTCGGTGAGCTTGAGGTGGGCGGCGATGTCGGCGACCGTCGGCGAACGGCCGAGGGTCTGCAACAGCGAGCTGTTGGCGTCGGAGATGGCCAGCCGCAGCTCCTGGAGCCGGCGCGGGACCCGGATGTCCCAGGTGCGGTCGCGGAAGTGCCGCTTGAGCTCACCGATGATGGTGGGGATCGCGTAGCCGGCGAAGTCGACACCGCGGGACGGGTCGAACTTGTCGATCGCCTTGATCAGGCCGACGGCGGCGGTCTGGGCCAGGTCGTCGGTGGGCTCGCCCCGGCCGCTGTAGCGGTGGGCGAGGTGGTTGGCGAGCGGCAGCCAGGCCTCGATCGCCCGGTCGCGCAGGGCGGCGCGGGACGGGTGGTCGGCCGGCAGCGCGGCCATGGCGTTGAGCAGATCGGCGGCGCTGTCGGTGAGCGCGCGCGGGTCGAGCTTCTGGGTGGCGCTCGGCGCTGTTGTGGTCGCCGGTTCGCTGATCGTTGGCGCGGTCATGGGTGGTCCTCCCTGCACCTCGTCCGCGGATGAAAGACGTGACGCTCAGGTTTAAGTTCAGATGTCCGTTCGGAAGTCACCTTAGCCCGATCGGTCTGACGAAATCTAGCCGAAAGTACGATGTACTTAAGTAATTTTCCGCCACGGAAAACGCGAATCGGGCGAAACCGCCTCGGATTGTGAGCCGACTTACGTCGGGCGCGCGGCCAGCCGGCCCCGCCGGACATCGACGGTGCCGCATCCGAGCGGCCCCGACTTGCCGGCTGAGCGGTCACGGTCCCCCCGATGACCGGCGTCGAATGTCGGCTTTCCGTCGTTGTCCCGTCAACGGGACGGGCCGTAGCGTGCGGATAACATGCCCCGCTCCGGAGGTGCCGTGCTCGACCCCGCCGCCCCCCATCTCGTCGTCAACAGCCGCACGCTCTTATTCGGCTGGCTGCCGGCGGACCCGGACGCGGTCGCGGCGCTGGTCCCGGCCGGGCTGCGCCCGTCGGCCGACCGGCTGGTCTTCATGAACCAGTACGTGGTCGACGACGAGAGCCAGACCTCCGGCTTCGGCGCGTACTCGCTGACCTACCTCGGGGTGGCGCTGGCCGGGGTGGACGCGCCGGGCGGGACCAACCCCGGCGGCTGGTGGACGCACTACGTGACCTGTAGCGAACGGGTCCGCGCCTACGCCGCCGCGCGGGGCGCGCCCGCCGTCATCGGCCGCACCCGCATCGAGCGCCGCGACGGGGACATCGTCGCCGAGACGGACATCGACGGCGTGCCGGTGATCCGCGCCCACTGCCAGGTGGGCGAGACGGGCCGGGCGATCAGCAGCGGACACCACCGCTACTTCACCTTCCGGGACGGGCAGCTGCTCAGCTCCGTCTACCCGTACGTCGCCGAACCGGTCGACCCGTTCGTGATCGAGTCGGTGGAGTTCCTGGAGCCGACGCACCCGATCTACGCGCTCCGCCCGGAGAACCCGCTGACGATCGGCTTCGGCTTCTACTCCCCGCGCGCCTCGTTCGCCTACCCCGGTGGGCTGACGGTCCACGCCGGGGACGCCGACACCGTCGAGGACGTGCCCGCCCGCGGCCGGGCCGAGGCCCTCTTCGTGCCCGCCTGAACGCTCACCACGTGCCGGCCCGGCGGTCCCGCAGCGGCCGGCCGTCGGGGTCGTAGACCAGCCGGTACGCCGGCAGCGCCCAGGCCCGGGTGTACCAGGGCAGCCGTTCCGCCCGGTGCGGCCGCAGCCGGCCCGGCGGTCGGGGGCCGGTCTGCCCGGCGTCGTACCACCGTTGCAGCGCGTCGGCGGCGGCGGTGATCGCCGCCACGGCGTCGGCCGGGTCGATCAGGTCGGCGTCCTCGCCGCCGTGGGGGTCGCGGTCCAGGTGCTCGCGCCACAGCCGCAGCCGCAGCTCCCGGGCGAAGACCCGGGCGCCGTCGCCGAGGCCGGCCGGGTCGGTCGGCGCCCGCTCGTCGCGGGTGTCGTCCAGCACCGCGCAGGACAGCTCGCTGTCGTGCGTCCAGGACCGGCGGTTGAAGTTGTCGCTGCCCACGCTGGCCCACACGTCGTCGACCACGCAGACCTTGGCGTGCACGTACACCGGGGTGCCGGCGTGGTTCTCCACGTCGAGCACGTGCACCCGCTCCGGGGCCGCCCGCTCGCAGAGCGACAGCGCCTGCTCGCGGCCGACCGTGTTCGGCGGCAGCGCCAGCCGGCCGTCCACGTCCGGATACCGGGGGACCACGGCGACCAGGTGCAGGTCGGGGTTGTCCCGCAGCGCCCGCGCGAACAGGTCGGCCACCTCGGTGGACCAGAGGTACTGGTCCTCCAGGTAGATCAGCCGCCGGGCCCGCCGGACCGCCTTGGTGTAGCCGCGGGCCACCGTGCGTTCGCCGTCGGGGGCGAAGGAGTAGCGGGGCCGGACCGCCGGGTAGGTGCGCAGCACCTGGATGTGGTGCGGGCCGCAGGGCGGCGGGTCGGCGGGCTGCGGCGGCAGTGGGTCGGGCCGCAGGTCCGCGCCGCGCAGCCGGTCCCGCAGGTACGCGAGGGGGTTCTCCGAGTCCAGCGGCATCGGGTCGCTCCACCGCTCCCGGAAGGTGGTGTCCAGCGCGCCCACCACCGGCCCCCGCACCGCCAGCTGCACGTCGTGCCAGGGCGGGTGGTCCCCGTAGCGGGTGGACATCTGCACCGCCTGCGGGTCGCCCCGGTGCGCGGCGTCGTCGCGCCGGCTGTGGCACAGGTCGATCCCGCCGGCGAAGGCGACGTCCCGTTCCGGCGCCCGGAGGTGGCGCAGCACCACCAGCTTCTGGTGGTGCGAGCCGCCCCGGCGGACCCGCTGGTCGAGCAGCACCTCGCCGCCGGCGGCGGAGACCGTCTCGCTCAGGTTGCGGTTCTCCGCCTCGCTGTAGGCCAGGAGGTCGAGGTGGGAGCGCCAGATCAGGCCCTTGACCACCACGCCCCGCTGCGCGGCGCGCGCGAAGATCTGCGCCACGGTCGGGCCGTCCGGCCGCAACCGCTGGTCCGGGTCGCCCCGCCAGTCGGTGAAGAAGAGGTGGTCGCCGGCCTCCAGGGCCTCCACCTCGTCGACCAGCCGGTCGAAGTACGCGGCACCGTGAATTAACGGCTCGGCAAGGTTTCCACTGGTCCAAACGGGTAACTCTGACACCGGGTTGGCGCGTTCGGCTGCGCTCAGGAACCAGTTGCGTGGTGCCACCGTTCCAGCCCCCCCGAGGTCGACAACGTCCTCACGGTAGGACCCACGTCGCGGGTCCGCATCCCGACCGGCACCCCAGTGACCCGGTCGGACGACCCCCGACACCCGCCCGATCACGACGCGAACACCGAGGAGGCAACACCATGCCCGGCGAGACGACGAACTCCGTGACCGAGTACCGCGAGCAGGCGGTCGAAAGTGAGCGGGGTGCGCTGGTGACGGTGTTGCTCATGGTGATCCTGGGCGTGGCGGGCATCTTCGCCGTCTCCTGACGCCGCATCCCGACGCGCCGGTGGGCGCCGCCGGCAGTGCCGGCGGCGCCCACCGCCCGCGCGTGGGCTCAGGGCCTGGGGGCCTGGCCGTCGGTGTGCGGCAGCCGCTCGGCGGGGACGACACCGAGCCGGCCGGCCTTGAAGTCCTCGAACGCTTGGAGCAGCTCGTCGCGGGTGTTCATGACGAACGGGCCGTAGTGCGCCACCGGCTCCCGGATCGGCTCGCCGCCCATGATGTAGAGGTCCAGCGCCGGGGTGTGGCCGTCCTGGCTCGCGTCCGCGGTGAAGGTCAGCGCGTCGCCCGGGCCGTGCACGGCGAGCTGGCCGATGTGCACCGGCCGCCCGTCGGTGCCCACCGTGCCCCGCCCACCCAGCACGTAGACCAGGGCATTGAAGTCCGGCCGCCACGGCAGGTCGACGCGGGCGCCCGGCTGCACGGTCACGTGGGTGATGGTGATCGGGGTGTGGGTGGAGCCCGGCCCCCGGTGCCCGGCGATCTCGCCGGCGATCACCCGGATCAGGGCGCCGCCGTCGGGCGTGGTCAGCAGGGCCGCCTCCCGGCCGCGGATGTCCTGGTAGCGGGGCGGGTTCATCTTCGCCGCCCGGGGCAGGTTGACCCAGAGCTGGGTGCCGTGGAACAGCCCACCGCTCAGCACGAGGTGCTCCGGCGGCGCCTCGATGTGCAGCAGGCCGCTCGCGGCCGTCATCCACTGGGTGTCGCCGTTGGTGATCGTGCCGCCGCCGCCCTGCGAGTCCTGGTGGTCCATGATCCCGTCGATCATGTATGTGACCGTCTCGAAGCCGCGGTGCGGGTGCCAGGCCGTGCCCTTCGGCTCGCCCGGGGCGTAGTCCACCTCGCCCATCTGGTCCAGGTGGATGAACGGGTCCAGCTCGGTCACCGGCACGCCGGCGAACGCCCGGCGGACCGGGAAGCCCTCGCCCTCGTAGCCGCTGGGCGCGGTGGTCAGGCGGCGGACCGGGCGGAACGCGGTGGACTCGTCGAGCCGGGGCAGGCGGGGCAGGACGAGCACGTTGTCGACGGTGATGGCGGGCATCGGGGTACTCCTCAGCTGTGGGGGTGGGTGGTCGACGCGTCGCGGTCCGCGCGCAGGCGCCGGCCGAGTCGCTCGAAGATCCGGGTGAGGCAGGCGACCTCGGCGTCGTCGAGGTCGTCCATCAGGTGGGCCCGCACCGACCGCAGGTGGTGGGGGGCGGCCTCGCGCAGGGCCAGCAGCCCGGCGGCGGTGAGTACGGCCTCGCTGCCGCGGCGGTCGTCCGGACAGGACTCCCGGGCCACCAGGCCGCGCCGCTGCATCGTGGAGATCTGGTACGTCAGCCGGCTCGGCGAGAAGACCAGGCGGCTCGCCAGCTCGCCCATCCGCAGCCGCTGGCCCGGCGCCTCGGAGAGCAGGACGAGCACGTGGTAGTCGGGGAAGGTGAGCGCGCTGTCGGCGCGCAGGTCGTCCTCGAGCCGCGTGTAGAGCCGCTGGCTCGCCTCGATGTAGGCGCGCCAGGCGGCGAGGCGGGCACTGTCCAGGCTCTCGGTCACGCCACGACAATAGCAGTCTTTCAAAATTTAACTACTGCCCCGTGAGCTCGGTCACTCGCGCCTACGAGGCAGTCGTACAGCTTTGAATGACGCCCGTGGGCGCGTCCGCCCCGCCACCGACCGCTGACCCGCCGGCGCGGACGCCCGCCGCTGCCGGCCCGACGGGGCCGGGCGGATCCGGCCGGCGGGCGCCCCGGCGGGCCCTCAACGGGCGGGCGGCGAAGCCGTCATGTGCATCCGGCCGAGCAGCTGACGGGCCTGCTCGGCGAACTGCGCGTCGACGATCACCGCGTACTGCCCGGCGCGCAGCGAGCTGGCCGAGGTGAAGTCGCGCCGGCCGCCGGTCATCGCGTGCGCGACCGCGCCGAACACCGCTCCCCAGATCGCGCCGACGAGCAGCCCGACCAGGATCACCGCGATCCAGTTGCCGGCGGTGAAGATGCCGAACAGCAGCCCGATGAAGAGTCCGAACCAGGCGCCCGTGCCGGCGCCCGCCAGGGCCGCCCGCCCGGTCGTCATCCGCCCGAGCACGGTCTCCACCAGCGTGAGGTTCGTGCCGACGATGGCGCTGTGCTCGACCGGGAACCGGTTGTCGGCCAGGTGGTC
The DNA here is from genome assembly GCF_040640035.1 of Micromonospora sp. NPDC023633. Lineage (NCBI taxonomy): Bacteria > Bacillati > Actinomycetota > Actinomycetes > Micromonosporales > Micromonosporaceae > Micromonospora > Micromonospora sp. NPDC023633. The sequence continues at coordinate 7,637 of NZ_JBFABB010000125.1, forward strand.
GACGACCCGCTGGGCGGACGGATAGTCCGGGTACGACCCGATCGTCACGGTGGGCGGACCGGTTTCCGGGCCGTGCCCGTCGTGGCCGGGGGCGGTCGGCCGGCCGGCGGGACCGGACGGGAGGGTGTCGCCGCCCGGCATCCCGGGCCGCCATGCCGAGGTGGGACTCGACGGTGTGGTCATGAGTTCCTCCTTCGTCGACCGCCTGCGTTCCCGCCGCCGTCGCCCGATAACGCGACCCCCGCGGCCGGACACCCCCTCCCTCCCCCTCCCTCTCCCTCCCCGCCCCCACCACGGCCGATCATGCAGTTGCGGTGGTCCGCATAAGCCGCTCATGCGGTCACAACAGGCACCACAACTGCATGATCGACGCGTCGGGGCGGGGGTGGGGGCCGGGTGGGGTGGGGCGGGTGGGTGGGGCGGGTCAGGAGCAGGCGGTGCCGTTGAGCGTGAAGCCGGTCGGGGTGGGCAGGGCGCCGCCCGGCCAGGTGCCCTGGAAGCCGAGCGAGACCGTGCCGCCCGTGGGCAGGCTGGCGTTCCACGTGGCGTTGCGGACGGTGATCCGATCGCCGGACTGGGTCCAGTCGCCGTTCCAGCCGTTGGTGAGCCGGACCCCGGCGCCGGGGGCGAACGTGACGGTCCAGCCGGTGAGCGCGGCGCCGTGGTTGGTCACCCGCAGTTCGGCGGTGAAGCCGCCGGACCACGAGTTCGGGGTGTACGACACCGCGCAGCCGCCGGTCGGCGGGGGAGTGGTGGCCGGGGGCGTCGTGGGCGGCGCGGTGGTCGGCGGCGCGGTGGTGGGCGCCGGGCCGGCGGCCAGGGCCAGGTCGTACGCCCGCTGCGGCACGAACTGGCCGGCCGGCGCGATGCAGCCGTCGGCCTCGCCGGGCAGCTTCACCCAGAGGTAGGCGTCGATCGTCGGGTCGCCGGTGGCGGTGGTGCTCGGGGTGCCGATGGCCCGCCCGGCGGGGTCGCACCACTCGGAGCCGGCCGGGCCGTTGCCGTTGCGGCTGGTGTCGACGACCGCCTTGAGCCGGGGCACCCCGGTCGCCGCGATCACGGCCTTGGCGTAGGCGACCTCGTCGGCGGTGCGCCGGTAGTTGGAGACGTTGAGCGAGATGCCGTCCGCGCTGTTGGCGATGTCCGCGCCGAGCAGCCGGGAGGCGGCCTCGCCGGGGGAGAGCCACGCGGAGTGCCCGGTGTCGAAGTAGACCTTCGCGGCGGCCGAGCCCGCCTTGAGCTTCTTGCCGGCGTACGCCATGGAGGCCTTCGTCTCGGCCTGCTGGGCGGCGTTCTGGCAGCTGGTCATCAGCGGCAGCACGTCCGGTTCCAGGACGATGGTCGCCGGCCGCCCGGCCAGGCCGGCCGCGACCTGGTCGACCCACTGCCGGTAGGTGGCGTGGTCGGGCGCGCCGCCGCCGCTCGCCCCGCTGCAGTCCCGGTTCGGGATGTTGTAGACGACCAGGATCGGCACCTTGCCGGCGGCCGCCGCCGCTCCGACGAGGGCGTCGACCTCGGACCGTACCGTCGAGGTGTTGGTCCGGGTGAACCAGCGGCCCTGGGGGACGCGCGCGATGCGCTCGGAGATGACGGCGGCCCGGGGGTCGCCGGGGTTGGCGGCGACCCAGGCCGCGGCGGCCGTGGCCGGGTCGACGTAGAACGCCGAGTCGGCGGCGACGGCGGCGGGAGCGCGGACGATGCCGACGGCGACGGTGGCGGCGACGGTGAGCGCCGCCGCGGCGGCGCCCGCCGCGGCGAGTGGGGGTCTGCTTCTCACGGGATCTCCCATTCATCGAGGAGCGCCGCTGGAAGCGCTCCCATGCATCGCCGTCAAACTACGTGCTGACGGCGACGATGTGAAGGGCCCGCGTCGCGACCCCGCGACTTTCCGGCCCGGCGCGCCGGTCGCGGGGCGTGGTCTGCGGGGAGAATGGCGGGATGCGCCTGGTGATCACCGCCGACACCCACGTGCCGAAGCGGGCCAGGGACCTGCCGGAGCCGCTCTGGGCGGCGGTCGACGCCGCCGACGTCGTGCTGCACGCGGGAGACTGGGTCGACGAGGCGCTGCTGGACGCTTTGGCCGCCCGGGCCCGCCGCCTCGTCGGGGTGTACGGCAACAACGACGGGCCGGCGCTGCGCGCCCGGCTGCCGGAGGTCGCCCGCGTGGAACTCGACGGGCTGCGGGTCGCCGTCGTGCACGAGACCGGCCCGAAGGTCGGGCGGGAGAGCCGCTGCGCGGCCCGCTTCCCCGACGCCGACGTGCTGGTCTTCGGTCACTCGCACATCCCCTGGGACACGGTCGCCCCGGGCGGCCTGCGGCTGCTCAACCCGGGCTCGCCCACCGACCGCCGGGCCCAGCCGCACGCCACGTACCTGACGGCGCGGGTGGCGGCGGGGCGGCTCGACGAGGTCGAGCTGCACCGCCTGCCGCCGCGCCGCCCGGCCGGTCACTGACCGCGGCCGGTCTCCTCCTGGAGCTGGTCGATCCGCTTCGAGGCCTCGGCCTTGGTCAGGCCCTCCGGCGGTTCCTCGCCGGCCTCCCGGGCCAGGGTCGCCAGGTAGGACTCCTGGGCGGCGGTCGGCGGCTCCTCGCCGGTGACCCACTCGTCCGGGTCCTTGATGGCGCCCTGCGGGTTGGCCTGGCTGCTGGTGCGGTCCGTCATGGTCTCCACCTTCCTTCGAACAGACGTGCCAATACCCCGCGCGGCACCGATCCATGCGGCTCTCCGGCGCGTCGTGCGCCCGCGCGCGTCTGCGCCGTCCTGGCGACGCGGGCGCGCATACGATCATCGGGTGGGTGCGGAGGACCGGGCGGGTGTGGTGGTGGTCGGCGCGGGCATCGCCGGGGTGGCGTGCGCGACGGAACTGGCCCGCGCCGGCATCCCGGTGGAGATCCGGGAGCGCGCCCGGGTGCCCGGCGGCCGGATGGCCAGCCGCCGGTTCGACGGCCGCCCGGCCGACACCGGCGCCGCGTACCTCACGGTCAGCGATCCGGACTTCGCCGAGGTCGCCGAGAAATGGCGGTCGGCCGGCCTGGCCCGCGAGTGGACCGACACCTTCGTCGCGTACGGCGCCGACGGCCGGCGCGAGGTGCCCGGCCCGATGCGCTGGGCGGCGCCCCGGGGGCTGCGGTCGCTGGTGGAGCACCTGGCCCGGGAGCTGCCGGTGACCGTGGACCGGCTCGTGCTCGGCGTCGAGCCGGGGCCGGTGGTGGACGGGCGCCCCTGCGAGGCGGTGGCGCTCGCCATGCCGGGGCCGCAGGCGGCCCTGCTGCTCGACCCGGCCCTGGCCGCCGCCACGCGGGCCACGCAGGCCCAGCGCTGGTCGCCGTCCCTGGCCGGGGTGCTGCGCTTCCCGGCCCGCCGGTGGGCCACCTTCCGGGGCGCCTTCGTCAACGACCATCCGCTGCTGAACCTCGTCTGCGACGACGGCGACCGCCGCGGCGACGACGCGCCGGTGCTGGTCGCCCACACCACGCCCGAGTTCGCCGCCGGCCACCTCGCCCAGCCCACCGGCGCCGGTCCGGCGATCGAGGAGGCCGTCCGGGACCTGCTGGGGCTGCCCGAACGGGCGGAACACGTGCACGTGCACCGCTGGACCTACGCGAAGCCGACCGCCGGCCCGGACGGGACGTACCACCTCGACGCCGACGGCGTCGGGCTGGCCGGCGACGCCTTCGGCAAGCCCCGGGTGCAGAGCGCCTGGCGCTCCGGCCGCGACCTCGGCCGTGCCCTCGTCGCCCGCCTCGGCGGGGGGTGAGGAAGGGTCCCGCGCACCCCGGCGGGCCGAGCGGTCAGCCTCCGGCGGTGACCGGCTCGCCGGCGCGGCGGCGTTCGGACGGGTCGGAGGTGCGTTCCCCCGCCCGGTCCAGCAACTGCATCACCGGGGTCGCCGCGATGCCGTGCACCACCACCGAGACGATCACCACGAGGCCGACGGTCGCCCAGATCAGGTCCGCCTGGGGAAAGTCGGTCTTCGCGGTCGCGTACGCGACGTAGAAGAACGAGCCGACGCCCCGGATGCCGAACAGGGCGATCACCCAGTGCTCGGCCGCCCTCCCGGGCGCCCCCCGCAGCGACAGCCAGCCGACCAGCGGGCGGACCACGAAGACCAGCGCCAGTCCGACCGCGGCGGCCGGCCAGGTCAGCGGTCCCAGCAGGCCACCCACCACGGCGCCGCCGAAGAGCAGCAGCAGCAGTACGGTGAGCAGCCGCTCGACCTGCTCGGCGAAGCCGTGCAGCACGGAGTGGAACTCGTGGGTGCGTTCGGCGGCCCGGATCGCCCGCGCGGCCACGAAGACCGCCAGGAAGCCGTACCCGCTGACGAGCTCCACCAGCCCGTACGCCAGGAAGGTCGCGGCCAGCGCGAGGAAGCCCTCGGAGTGCCGGGCCAGCCGCAGCTTGTCCGGGGCCCGGAAGAAGAGCTTGCCGAGCAGCCAGCCGATGGCCCACCCGCCCGCCACCCCGGCCGCGACCTTCCAGAGCACGTCCACGCCGAGCCAGCGGCCCAGCCAGTCGCCGGGGGCCAGGCTGGTGGTGGCGATGGCGATGGCCGCGTACACGAAGGGGAAGGCCAGCCCGTCGTTCAGCCCGGCCTCGGAGGTGAGGGCGAAGCGGACCTCGTCCTCGGAGTCCTCGACGTCGGTGGGCTCGCCGACCTGCACGTCGGCGGCGAGTACCGGATCGGTCGGGGCGAGGGCCGCCCCGAGCAGCAGCGCGGCGGCCGGCACCAGCCCGGCCCACCACCACCCGAGCAGCGCCACCGCCGCGATGCACAGCGGCATGGCGATGGCCAGCAGCCGCCAGGTCGACGACCAGCGGGCCCAGCTCAACGGCCGGTCGATCTTCAGCCCGGCACCCATCAGCGCGACGATGACGCCGATCTCGGTGAGGTGGGTGGCGATCTCCGGGTACGCGAGCGGATCAGGGTTCGGCAGCCCGACGGGGAGGAGGAAGACCAGCATCCCCAGCCCGAGGAAGGCGATCGGCATGGACAGCGGCCGGCGTTCGAGCACCCGGGGCAGGATCCCCGCCAGCAGCGCGCCCAGACCGACCACCGCGAACGCCACGTCTACCGGCTCCACGACCCCACCTCTCCGCCTCGCCCACGGCGTGCGGGCAGGTGGTGCAAGTCCTTGCCCCCGGAAGACTTCTCGTATTCCTGTCCCGGGCGACGGAACCGGCGCGGGTCACCTCACCCTGGTGGTGACCGGCGAGTCGTCGAGGGTGGCGAGCAGCGCGGCGGGGTCCTCGTAGACGGCCACCGCGCCGGCCCCGGCCAGCTCGCCCCGGCTGGTGCCGCCGCAGGTCAGCCCGACGCACGGGATGTCCAGCTCGCCGGCGGCGGCGACGTCCCACACCGAGTCGCCGACGAAGACCACGCGTTCGGCGGCGAGCCCGGACTGCTCCAGCGCGGCCACCAGGATGTCCGGCGCCGGCTTGCTCTCCCGCGCGTCCGCCGAGCAGGTGACGGTGTGGATGACGTCGTCGGCGGCCAGCGCCCGGCGCAGCGCGGCCACCTCGTGCTCGGCGGCGGAGGTGGCCAGCACCACCCGCAGCCCCCGCTCGGCGCAGGCCCGCAGCAGGTCGGCGGCGCGGGGCAGCGGAACCAGCCGCTCCCAGTACTCGGCGAAGAGGGTGTCGTGGGCGTCGCGCAGCTGCTGGTCGGCGCTCCGGTCGCGCTCCGGGCCGAGCAGGTGGTCGAGCAGCTTGTCCGAGCCCATCCCGATGGCGTGGTGGATCGTCGCCATGGGCACGGGCCGGTCGGTCTGTCGCAGCGCCTCCCACCAGCTCACGGTGTGCAGATAGGTGGTGTCGACCAGGGTCCCGTCCACGTCGAAGAGGACACCGGCGGGCTTGTCTGTGGGCATGTCGTCCTCCTACCCCGTCCCGCCCGGGCTGACGCTCCCGCTCACCCCTGCGGGATCAGGATCTCGAACCAGACCGTCGAGCCGCGTACGGTCGGGTCCGTCCCCCAGGCGTCGCTCAGCTCCTCGATGAGCCCGAGCCCCCGACCCCGGCTGCTGAGCGTGTCGGTCTGCGCGCGGGTCACCGTGCCCCGGGTGCCCGAGTCGGCCACCGACACCAGCAGCCGCTCCGGGCTGAGGTCGATCTCCACCCGGGCGGCGGTGCCGGCGTGCAGCAGGGCGTTGGTGGTCAACTCGCTGGTGCAGAGCACCGCCGCGCCGATGATCGACTCGGGCACCTGCCACTCCGTGAGCTGCGCGGTCATCCAGTGCCGCACCCGGCTCGGCGCGGTCGGCTCGGCCGGCACCTCCATGCCCGTCGACCGGGACGGGCGCAGCGCGTGCTCCACCGCCAGCACCGCGACGTCGTCCTCGGTGGCGCCGGGCACCGCCGCGGTGGCCACCGCGCACAACGCGCGGGGGTCGCCGCTGCCCGCCCCGGCGACGGCGGCGGCGAGGGCGTCCAGGCCGGCCGTCAGGTCCTGCCAGCGCCGCTCCACCACGCCGTCGCTGAACAGCAGCAGCGTGTCGCCGGGGGCGAAACGCACCGTGACGGTGGGCGGCCGGCAGCCCAGGCCCAGCGGGGCGCCCGCGGGCACGTCGAGGTACTCGGCGACCGGGTCGCCGTCCGGGGCGCACCGGCGGATCAGCGGGGCGGGGTGACCGGCGCTGGCCAGGGTGAGCCGCTGCCGGTCGGCGTCGACGACGCCGAAGACCACCGTCACGAAGAGCTCGTGCGTGTCGCCCTCGGCACCCAGGCTGGTGACCAGCCGGTCGAGCCCGGCCAGCACCGCGTCCGGGCGGGGGTCGGTCAGCGCCAGCGCCCGCAGCGCGGCGCGGACCTGACCCATCCGGGCCGCCGCCTGCACGTCGTGGCCGGCGACGTCGCCGAGCACGATGCCCAGGCCGCCGTCGGGCAGCAGGAAGGCGTCGTAGAAGTCCCCGCCGGCGGCGTTGCCGTCGACGCCCGGGTCGTAGCGGGCGGCGATCCGCATCCGGGGCAGGTCGGGCAGGTGCTCCGGCAGCATGCTGCGTTGCAGCAGCTGGGCGGTGCCGTGCTGGGTCTCGAACCGGCGGGCCCGCTCGGCGGCCTGACCGACCAGCTCGGCCGAGGCGGCCAGCAGCGCGCGCCGGGCGGCCGACCAGACGTGCGGGACCTGGTAGCCGACCGTCAGGCCGCCGCGCACCACCGAGGCCCGCAGCGGCACCGCCGCGAGCGCGCGGACCTTCTGGTCGTGCCGGTCCACCGCGATCTCCCGCAGCGGCTGGCCGTCGTCGACGAAGTGCGGCACGCCGCTGCGGGCGGCGGTCACCACCGGCCCCTGCCAGTCCGGCGGGATGCGCCGCCACAGCGGGGGAAGGCGCTCGTCGGCCTCGTCCATCAGCTCGCCGCGGATGCGCCGGACCATCCGCCAGCCGCCGCCGCCCTCGTCGACGGCGAACGAGACCCGGTCGGCGTCGAACGCGGTGATCGCGTAGCGCAGGGCGACCCGGGCCACGTCGTCCAGGGTGAGGGTGCCGGCGAGCGCCGCCGCGAAGTCGCTGAGGCTCTGCAACTGCTGGGTGACCTGGGTGGTCTCCGCGGCCACGGTCAGCACGCCGACGATCCGCCCGGCGCCGTCGCGCACGGGGGAGTAGCCCCGGGTGAAGACCGACTGCTCGACCAGGCCGGGACGGCGGTGCAGCGGGAGGGTGGTCTCCTTCTCCAGGAACGGCTCCCCGGAGCGGTAGGTGTGCTCGATGGCGTCGCCGACGCCGGGCAGCGGCCAGGACTCCGCGAACACCTCGGCCGCCGGCCGGCCCACCGCGTCGGGGTGCCGGTCGCCGATCAGCTCCGCGTACGCGTCGTTGTAGACGAGCAGGTGGTCGTCGCCCAGGGTCAGGGCCATCGGTACGGGCGAGGCGAGGAGCATTTCGGTGGCGGCCCGGACCGCCGGATCCCACGCCGGCCACGGGCCGAGCGGGGTGCCGCCCCAGTCGTGACGCAGGACGGTGGCCGCCATGCCCGATGCGGAGGGGGTGCCCGAGACCGGGGCTGGTGGGTTCGGGACCCGTCCGACCGTTCCTGGCATGACCGCAGCCTAGCGGGAGGGTCCGTCGCCTGTTTCCGATCATGCCCCGCGCGTCGCCGGGGCCGAACGTTCGGGCAGGTCAGTGCAGTTCTGCGGCGACATGTCGGGAAAAACTCGGGGACCGGGACGGCGTGCCGCGTCGGTGACCGGGTAAGCGCGCGGCGCAGTCCATGCGACAGGAGGGACATCATGCCGGAAAGCCTCGCGGTCAGGCAGGTCGACATCGGCGACGCCGTGGCCGACATGTGGAGGTCGGTGCTGCTGTTCATACCGCGGGCCATCGCGTTCATCGCGATCCTCGTGGTCGGATGGCTCATCGCCAGAGCCGTGCTCAAGATCGTCGACACGGCGCTGGAACGGGTCGGATTCGACAGGGCGGTGGAACGGGGCGGCATCAAGCGCGCGCTGGAACGCACCAAGTACGACGCCAGCGACATCCTGGCGAAGCTGGCGTACTACGCCGTGCTGCTGTTCACCCTGCAGTTCGCCTTCGGGGTGTGGGGACCCAACGCGATCAGTGACCTGATCAGCGGCGTGGTCGCCTGGCTGCCACGCGCCTTCGTGGCGATCGTCATCGTCGTCGTGGCCGCCGCGATCGCCAACGCCGTGCGGGATCTGGTCACCGGGGCGCTGGGCGGGCTCGCGTACGGCAAGATCCTCGCCGACCTGGTGGCGGTCTTCATCCTCGCGCTGGGTGTGATCGCCGCGCTGAACCAGGTGGGCATCGCCACCACGGTGACGACGCCGGTGCTGATCGCGGTGCTTGCCACCGTGGCCGGCATCCTGATCATCGGTGTCGGCGGTGGCCTGGTGAGGCCGATGCAGAACCGCTGGGAAGGCTGGCTGAACCGGATGGCCGAGGAGTCGCGGGCGGTGCAGGAGCACCGCCGGGCCCGGGAAGCCGGCCAGAGCGACGTCGGCCGGCAGATGGCCGACCGGACGGCGGCCGAGCGCACCGAGGTCATGCCCCGCGGGCAGGGGGCGACGACGGCCGGCGGGCGCGGCACCTACCAGTCGGGGAACGTGGGCGACGAGACCCAGCAGTTCCGCCGTTGACCGGGCCGTGAGCCAGGACGGGAGGGGTGTCCGCGGACGTGCGGGCGCCCCTCCGGCGTGTCCGGCGGAAGTTCGGTCCCCCGCGCCGGACCGTACGGTCAGACCAGCGGGAGCGGGGCGGTCGCCGGGGCCCCGAGCGAGCGGGTCAGCGCGCAGACCGCGAGCAGCCGGGTGAGCAGCCAGTCCGGCGCGGACCAGTCCACCGGCGCCGCCGGCGGCTGCCAGCCGTGCTCCAGCGCGGCGGCGCGGACGCCCTCGGCGTAGCCGGCGAGCGCGGCGGCGCTCAGTGGCCGGCGGTCGCCGTCCAGGCTCTCCCGCACCGCCGCGGCGTGCTGGTCGACCAGGGCGAGCAGGCCCGGACGCGCGGCGGCGGCGGCCAGCCCCTCGGCGCCGACGGAGGCGGACAGGAGGGCGAGGGTGGCTCGCGCCGAGCTGGCGGCGGAACGGGCCTCGACCCGGGTGAACGGCACACGCATGGTGACCGAGGCTATCCGGCCGATCCCGGGGTCGACCTCGGCCACTCGGCGGGTTTTTGACCCTCCCCCGAACGGTCAGCGGGCGGCGCGGGGATTGACCCGACGCGGGCGGGGCAGGAGGAGAACCGCCCGGACGGGCACAGCCGACATCTGGAGGAACGGATGGGACGACACGAGGACGGGCCGGACGAGCGGCACCGCAGGCCAGCCGGGGTCAGCGACGAGACGGTGGCGGCGCTCGGCAAGCTCAGCGAGGCGCTGGAGTGCGTCGAGCGGGTGCGCGGCCACCTCTACTCGCTGCACCAGCTGGTGGGGCACGCCGACCTGATGCTCGACGACGCCGTGGAGATGTTCCGCGCCGCCGGGCACGACCGGATCGCCGACCGCATCGGCACCGACCTGCTGGGCCGCAACGTCATCGCCGGACGGTGGACGTTCCAGATCGTCGAGGACTTCGACGACGGCTACTACGCCCTCTTCCGGGACCTCGACCGGGCCGCCCGGGAGGAACTGGTCGGCGGTCGCCGGCACCTCTACGAGGCGGAGATGAAGGAGCGGCGGCGCAGCCGGGGCCGCCCCGGACACGAGGCGCGCCCCGACGGCGAGGGCTAGCCACCCCGCGCCCCCGCGGGGCGGCGGCGCGGCGAGGGGCGGCGGCGCCGGCTGCCGCGTCAGTCCGTCGAGCGGGCGTCCGCCGGGCGGCGCCGGGCCGCGTCGTCGGCGATGATCACGGTCGCCACCATCAGCGCGACGCAGAGGCTGAACAACCAGGAGTCGTCCGAGACCAGCTTGGCGGAGACGGGAGCCTGGAGCGCGGCGAGGAGGAAGCCGAGCCATGCCAGGCGGCGCTGACGCGTGGAGAGGATGCCGGAGCCCTGATGCATCCCGAAAGTCTTGCTCGCGACCCGGGGCTTGCCGTCAGCCGAACGGCCGATTCTGGATGAGCTGTCCGTTTCCCTGCCCGTCCGGACCGTAATCTTCGTCCCACCGGGGGAGGCCGGGTGGCGCCGCCGTCGACGGGGGGCAGGATGGTCCTCCGTGTCCACCGCCCCGCCCCGTGCGTCGCTGCTCCTGCTGGCCTACCTCGCCTTCGTCAGTCTCGGCCTGCCCGACGGCCTGATCGGGGTGGGCTGGCCCTCGATCCGGGCCGACTTCGGCGTGCCCACCGAGGCCGTCGGCCTCGTGCTCACCGCGGGCACCGCCGGCTATTTGACCTCCAGCGTGCTGGCCGGCTTCACGCTGGCCCGGCTCGGCGTCGGCTGGCTGCTCGCCGGCAGCACGCTGCTGGCCAGCCTCGCGCTCACCGGCTACGCGCTGACCCCCGGGCTCGCCCTGATGGTGGGCTGCGCGCTGGTGCTCGGCCTGGGCTCCGGGGCGATCGACTCCGGCCTGAACGCGTACGCGGCGGGCGCCTTCGGCCCCCGGCACATGAACTGGATGCACGCGTTCTTCGGTCTCGGCGTGGCGCTCGGACCGCTGATCATGACCGGTGCGCTCAGCGCCGGGCTCTCCTGGCGCTGGGGCTACGGCCTGGTGGCGGGGGCCCAGCTCGCGCTGGCCGCCGCCTTCGCGCTGACCGTCCGCGCGTGGCGGGACCGCGCCCCGGCCCGCGGGCCCGCCGGGTCGGCGGGTGGGGAGACGGCCGTCGCCCCACCGGCCGTCACGCGGGTACGCGAGACGCTGCGCCTGCCGGCGGTCTGGCTGGGCGCGTCCGCCTTCGCCGTCTACGTGGCCATCGAGGTGGCCGCCGGGCTCTGGGCGTTCCTGCTGCTGACCGAGGGACGCGGCCTCGGCGCGGCCGTCGCCGGCGTCTGCGTCTCGGGCTACTGGGGGAGCCTGTTCGTCGGGCGCGTGGTGCAGGGCGTGGTGGCCGAGCGGCTGGGAGCGGCGGTGGTGCTGCGGGGCAGCCTGGTCGGGATGGCGGTCGGCGCGGTCCTGATCGCGCTCCCCGCGCCGGCGTGGGTCGCCGTGGCCGGGCTGTTCGTCGTCGGCTTCGCCGCCGCCCCGGTCTTCCCGCTGCTCACCCTCACCACCGCCGAGCGGGTGGGTGCGGCGCACGCGGACCGGACCATCGGGCTGCAGATCGCCGCGGCCGGGCTGGGCGGCGCGCTGGTGCCGGCCGGGATCGGGGTGCTGCTCGGCAACACCTCGGTCGAGCTGCTCGGGCCGGCGCTGGTCGTGCTCGCGCTGGGCCTGATCGTCCTGCACGCGGCCAGCACCCGCCGGCCGGCCTCGACGCCCCGCTGAACGGCCCGGCGCGCCGGCAGCCCGTGCGGCCGGCCCGAGTGGGCCAG
>NZ_JBFABB010000126.1:0-19030 GCF_040640035.1 Micromonospora sp. NPDC023633
CACCACCGGCCGGGCCGCCGTACACCCCGCCCGCCGGCGCGCCGCCGTAGACACCGCCCCGCCCCCGGTCGCCCGGTGGGAGGAAGCCGTCGTCCGCCGGCCCAGGCCGGTCGTCGGCGAGGACGTCGTCCCGGTCCGGGCCGTCGTCGCCACGGGGAGGCGCCGGCTTGCGCCGGGCCCGGAGGATGCCGAAGACACCGGCCGCCACCATCAGCGCGCCGATCACTCCCACGGCCGCGATCAGGTAGGTGATGTCGCTCAGGCTCAGGCCGTCGAGCCAGGACTGGCCGGCCTTCTTCGGCGCGTCGCCCCCGCCGGCCACCGGCTTCGCGCCCTCCGTGGAGGGCGTGTAGCCGAGGATGTCGACCGGGGCGTCCTCGTCGAGCTGCCCGCCGTCGGAGACGGTGAGGAAGGTCTTGCCGTCGGGGCTGTAGCTGATCGCCTCGCCGAACGGGTCGGTCAGTGCCGTCACCCGGGGCGTGCCGCCCGTCAGGGCCGCCACGACGTTCCCGTTGGTCACGTCGTACTCGAAGGCGTCGGCGTAGGTGCGCACCACCACCCGGGAGCCGTCGGGGGACCGCGCCGCGCCGGTGATCGCCACGCGGCCCGGGGCGCCGAGCCGGTTGTCCGTGTCGGTCTCCGGCAGGCTGATCTCGCCGACCTTCTTCATCGGCACGGCCGGGGTGTCCCCGCTCTTCATCTTCTCGGCGGGCGTGAAGATCTGGGCCTTGCCGGACATCACCTTGGTGATGATCAACGGGTTGCCGTCGTCGCCGATGAGCAGCGCCTCGGCGTCGTGCGGCTTGCCCTCGGGGTAGGAGAGGCGGTGCAGCACCGGCCGCTTGGACCCGCTGACCGGCATGCTCCACAGCGCCACCCGCTCGCGACGCTTGCTGCTGGTGACGTTGTCGCCCGTGTCGGCGATCCAGAGCGTCTTACCGTCCGGCGAGAGCGCCAGGTCCTCCGTGTCGAACGGCCCCTGCCCCGAGTAGCCGACCGGCTCCTTCGTGATCTCGCACTTGTTGTCGAGGAAGAAGACCTGCTTGCGGCTCTCCACCTCGGTGCCGTCGTTGATCACGATGTAGCCGTTCCTGGTGGCGACCAGGCCCGACAGCTCCCGCAGCCGTTCGTCGGTGACCGTGCACCGCTTCTTGCCCGGGGCGGCCGCGAGCGTGGACGCGGCCGAGGCGGGCGCCGCTGCCAGGGCGACCCCGGTACACGCCACGGTCGCCCCCAGCAAGCCGAGGGCGACCGTGACCGAAGAAACAGCGCGGCGCATTGAATCAGTGTCGCATGCCGGGCGTTTCCGGCGCGTGACGCCGGGAGGGCGTCACCGCGCGCCCGCGACCGCCTGGTCCTCCTCCGCCCGGAACGGCGCCAGCTCGGCGGCGAGCGCCTCGCCGACCCGGACGTGCACCAGGGTGCCCTCCGGCAGGTGGGAGGTGCTCAGCACCTCGCCCTGGCGGTGCACCCGGGCCACCAGGTCGCCCCGGTCGTACGGCAGCACCGCGCGGACCTCCACGGCCGGGCGGGGCAGCCGCGCCTCGACGGCCTCGCGCAGCCCGTCGATCCCGCGGCCCGTGTGCGCGGAGACGAAGACCGCCTCCGGCCAGAGCCGCTTGAGCCGCAGCAGCGTCTCCTCGTCGGCGGCGTCGGTCTTGTTGACCACCAGCAGCTCGGGCAGCCGGTCGGCGCCCACCTCGGCGAGCACCTCGTGGACCGCCCGGACCTGCTCCTCCGGGTCCGGGTGGGTGCCGTCGACGACGTGCACCACCAGGTCGGCCTCGGCGACCTCCTCCAGGGTCGAACGGAACGCCTCGACGATCTGGTGGGGCAGGTGCCGGACGAACCCGACGGTGTCGGAGAGGGTGTAGAGCCGCCCGTCGGCCGTGGTGGCCTTGCGGGTGGTCGGGTCGAGCGTGGCGAAGAGCGCGTTCTCGACCAGCACGCCCGCCCCGGTCAGCCGGTTGAGCAGGCTCGACTTGCCGGCGTTGGTGTAGCCGGCGATGGCCACGGCCGGCACGGCGTTGCGGGAACGCCGGGCGCGCTTGGTCTGGCGTACCGTCTTCATGCCCTTGATCTCCCGGCGCAGCCGGGCGATGCGGTGGCGGATCCGGCGCCGGTCGGTCTCCAGCTTCGTCTCACCGGGGCCGCGCAGACCCACGCCGCCGCCGGCGCCGCCGCCGCGACCGCTACCACCGGTCTGCCGCGAGAGGGTCTCACCCCAACCGCGCAGGCGCGGCAGCAGGTATTCGAGCTGGGCGAGCTCGACCTGCGCCTTGCCCTCCCTGCTCTTGGCGTGCTGGGCGAAGATGTCGAGGATCAGCGCGGTGCGGTCGACCACCTTGACCTTGGTGCGCTGCTCCAGGTTGCGCAGCTGGGACGGCGACAGCTCACCGTCGCAGATCACCGTGTCGGCGCCGGTGGCGAGCACGACCGCGCCGAGGTCGTCGACCTTGCCCCGGCCGACGTAGGTGGCGGGGTCGGGGCGGTTGCGCCGCTGGATCAGCCCCTCGAGCACCTGCGAGCCGGCGGTCTCCGCCAGCGCAGCCAGCTCGGTGAGGGAGTTCTCGGCGTCGCTCTGCGAGCCCTCGGTCCAGACGCCGACGAGGACCACGCGCTCCAGGCGCAGTTGGCGGTACTCGACCTCGGTGATGTCCGCGAGCTCGGTGGAGAGGCCGGGGACCCGCCGCAGCGCCTGCCGCTCCGACAGCTCGAACTCACCGGTGGTGGCGTCGAGCTCGTCGTCCTCGTAGGGAAGAAGGGTCTCCTGGTTGTGCAAGCCGGTCTCCTGTCCGTTCTGTCACGTACCGAGCAATCCTGACATGTGCCAACGCGGAACGCACCCGCTATATGCCCGCTCGAACGGGCCACAAAAGTGGGGGCGGATGCCGGAGGGGCCGGCCGGGGCGAGTAGAAATGCGGGGCGAGCCGTTCAGCGTCGACGGAGGGATCCCGTGGCCATCACCCGACTTCCAAGTGCCGGATTCTCGATCACGATTCGGATCGCCGTGCCGGCGGACGCGTCCTCGATCGGCCGGCTGACCACCTCAGTGGGTGAGGCCGGGGCGATCGTCACCGCGCTCGACGTGGTGGACTCCGACCCGACCCACGTGCTCGTCGACCTGACCTGCGACACCGCCGACGCCAGCCACGCCGACCAGGTGGTCGACGCGCTGACGGCGCTGGACGGCGTGGACGTGCGCAAGGTCTCCGACCGGACCTTCCTCCTGCACCTCGGCGGCAAGATCGAGGTCAGCTCGAAGGTGGCGCTGCGCAACCGTGACGAGCTGTCCCGGGCGTACACCCCGGGGGTGGCGCGGGTCTGCATGGCGATCGCGGAGAACCCGGCCGACGCCCGCCGCCTGACCATCAAGCGCAACACCGTGGCCGTGGTCAGCGACGGCTCCGCCGTGCTGGGCCTGGGCAACCTCGGGCCGGCGGCGTCGCTGCCGGTGATGGAGGGCAAGGCGGCGCTGTTCAAGCGCTTCGGCGGGGTGGACGCCTGGCCGGTGGTGCTCGACACCCAGGACACCGACGAGATCGTGCAGATCGTCAAGGCGATCGCCCCGGCGTACGGCGGGATCAACCTGGAGGACATCGCCGCGCCCCGCTGCTTCGAGATCGAGGCGCGGCTGCGCGAGGCGCTGGACATCCCGGTCTTCCACGACGACCAGCACGGCACCGCGATCTGCGTGCTGGCCGCGCTGACCAACGCGCTGCGCGTCGTGGGCAAGCAGCTCGCGGACGTCCGGGTCGTGGTCTCCGGCGCGGGCGCGGCCGGCACCGCGATCATGAAGCTGCTGCTGCGCCAGGGCGTCGGCGACATCGTCGCGTACGACCGCCAGGGCGCCCTGCACCGCGGCCAGACCGGGCTCAACCCGGCCTGGCAGTGGCTGGCCGACAACACCAACAAGGAGAACTACTCCGGCGACCTGGCCGGGGCGGTACGCGGCGCGGACGTCTTCATCGGGGTGAGCGCGCCGAACCTGCTCACCGGCGACGACATCGCCACGATGGCCAAGGACTCGATCGTCTTCGCGCTGGCCAACCCGGACCCGGAGGTCGACCCGCGGGAGGCGCGCAAGCACGCCGCCGTGGTCGCCACCGGCCGCTCCGACCAGCCGAACCAGATCAACAACGTGCTCGCCTTCCCGGGCGTCTTCCGGGGCATGCTCGACGCGCACGCCGAGGAGTTCACCGAGGAGATGGCGATCGCGGCGGCCCGGGCCATCGCGGACGTGGTCGGCGAGGACAAGATCAACCCGACGGTGATCGTGCCCAGCGTCTTCGACTCCCGGGTCTCCCCGGCGGTCGCCGCGGCGGTCCGCGCCGCCGCCCAGAACCCGGCCCCGGCCCCCGCCGCCGACCCGGGCCCGGCCGACCTCCCCGAGATCGCCGCCGGAGCCAGCGCCACCCCCTGACCCCGCACCCCCGCCCCCGTCGGGGTCGATCATGCAGTCGTGGTGCCCCGCAAGTGGGGTTCCGGAGGGCAGACCGTCCACCACAACTGCATGATCGACGCCTGGGAGGGGCGAGGGAGGGTCAGGGAGCGGTGGTGAGGGTGGTGGGGTCGAGGGTGCCCGTGGCCACCAGGGTGGCCGGGCCGGCCAGCCAGCAGGAGTCCTCGGTCACCGTAACCGACAGGCGTCCGCCGGGGACGTCCACCGCCAGCACGCCGGTGTCCCGGCCGGCGTCGCGCAGGGCCACCGCGGCCACCGCGCAGGCGCCCGTGCCGCAGGAGAGCGTCTCGGCGGAGCCGCGCTCGTGCACGCGCATCAGCACGTGCCCGTCGGTGCCGTCGACCGGCTCGCCCGGCGCCGTGAACTCCACGTTCACGCCGGCCGGGAAGACCGCCGGGTCGACGTCGGGGGCCCGGGTGAGGTCGAGCGCAGTCAGCTCCAGCCCGGCCGGCAGCGCGCAGACCAGGTGCGGGTTGCCCACGTCGACCGCCGTGCCGGGCAGGGTCAGCCCGCCGAGGGTGGCGGTCGCCGTGTCGTACAGCCGGGGGCGGCGCATCTCGACGGCGATGGCGTCGGCCGTGACCAGCGCGCGCACGACGCCGGCCCGGGTGGCCACCGGCAGCGCCCCCTCCTCCGGCTCGGCCAGCCCGGAGGCGACCAGGTAGCGGACGAAGACCCGGGCGCCGTTGCCGCACATCTCCGCGAAGGACCCGTCGGCGTTCCAGTAGTCCATGAACCACTCGGCCTCGCCGGACGCCCCGGCGCCCTCCGGATGCGCGGCCGCCCGGACCACCCGCAGCACGCCGTCGCCGCCGAGCCCGCGTCGCCGGTCGCAGAGGGCCGCGACCAGCCCGGGTGTCAGGTCGAGCCGGTTGTCCGGATCGGGCAGGATGACGAAGTCGTTGCCGGTGCCGTGGCCCTTGGTGAACTGCACGACCCCATCATCGCGCAGCGGCGGGAAGCAGGCGCAGGGCGGCCGGGATCAGGTCCGGCGCGCACGAGTCCAGCCAGTGGATCCGCGGGTCGCGGCGGAACCAGGAGCGCTGCCGCCGTACGAAGCGCCGGGTGGCCCGCACGGTCTCGTCGTGCGCCTCGGCCTCGGTCAGCTCACCGGCGAGGAAGCGCAGCACCTGCTGGTAGCCGAGCGCGCGGCTGGCCGTACGCCCCTCGGGCAGGCCGCGCCCGGCCAGGTCCCGGGTCTCGGCGACCAGGCCGTCGGCCCACATCCGGTCCACCCGCAGCGCGATCCGCTCGTCCAGCAGCGCGGTGTCCAGGTCCACCCCGAGCTGCACCGAGGGGTAGTACGGGGTCGGGTCGGGCAGCGAGGCGGTGAACGGCGCCCCGGTCAGCTCGATGACCTCCAGGGCGCGGACGATCCGCCGGCCGTTGCCGGGCAGGATCCCCGCCGCGGCGGCCGGGTCGGCCTCGCGCAGCCGGGCGTACAGGGGCGCGGGGCCGACCTCGGCCAGCTCCCGTTCCAGCCGCTCGCGCACCGCCGGGTCGGTGCCGGGGAACTCGAACCGCTCCAGCACCGCCCGCACGTAGAGGCCGGAGCCGCCGACCAGCAGCGGCACCCGGCCCCGGGCCAGGATGTCGTCGACGGCGGCGCGGGCCAGCCGCTGGTACTCCGCGACGCTCGCCGGCTCGGTGACGTCCCAGATGTCCAGCAGGTGGTGCGGCACCCCCTCGCGCTCGGCCGGGGTGAGCTTGGCGGTGCCGACGTCCATGCCCCGGTAGAGCTGCATCGAGTCGGCGTTGACGACCTCGCCGCCGAGGGCGTGCGCGAGGGCGATGCTCAGCGCCGACTTTCCGGCCGCCGTCGGCCCGACCACGGCGACGACCGTCCCGGCCGGCGGACGGGCGGTCACGCCGGCGCCCAGGACGACACGAGGTAGGCGACGCCGTAGGGCGCCGAGTAGTGGCGCAGCTCGCCGCGCCAGTCGCCGCCCGTCGCGCGGACCGCGCCGGCCAGCACCTGCCAGGGCGCGCGGCCGGCGGCCTTCAGCTGCGCCGACAGGACCGGGTCCAGGTCGAGCAGGGCCTCGGCGTCCGCCTCGGCCAGGGCGCGGGCGACCCCGTCGTCGTACGCCTCGGCGCGCGGGTCGTCGTAGCCGGGCGACTTCGGGCCGCGGCAGGCCGACCCGTCCCCCGTCACCAGCAGCGCGGTACGCGGTTCCGTCGCCGCGCCGAGCGCCGCCCCCAGCTCGGCGCACTGCGCCGGGGTCGCGTCGGTCGCGACGGAACGGGCCAGCCGGGGCAGCTCGGTGCGGGAGCGCCCGACCAGCCACGCGCCGATGGTCAGGCTCAGCGGCAGCCGCTCGCCGCCGGCGCAGTTCACCTTCCACAGCCGCACGTCCCGGTCGAGGCCGTACCGGCGCAGCGAGCCGCGGTCGGCCGCGTTGAAGCGGGTGGTCTCCGGCCCGCCGCCGACCAGGACGATCACCTCGGGCCGGGCGGCGAGCAGGCCGGCGACGGCGGCGTCGCAGGCGGCACGGAGCTCGTCCAGCTCGGGCGCGGCGGCACCGGCCAGCTCGGGGACGATCAGCGGCGGATGGGGGCAGACGGCGGCGGCGACCAGGGGCACCCGGCAACGGTATCGGCACCACGGCGCCCGGCGCCCCGCACCCGCCCGACGACGGCCCCCGCGTCCGGGCGCGCCGTACGGTACGCCGTACGCCGGATTCCGACACTCCTCCCAGGAAGCCTGTCCGCGGGCGCTAGGACACCGTATGGTCACGGTCGGCGATAGGCGCTCGACGGGAACGGGGTCGCACCTGTGACAATGCCGGGGGAAACTTTGCTGCGCCGTGGCGGCGATCGCGGGACTGCTCCCCGACGCCGGGAGAACGAGGATGGGCACATGAGCGACTGGACTGCCTTCGGACGGGTGGACGCGGACGGCACCGTGTACGTCAAGACCGCCGACGGCGAGCGGGTGGTCGGATCCTGGCAGGCGGGAGCGCCCGAGGAGGGGCTGGCCCACTTCGCCCGCCGCTTCGACGACCTGGTGACCGAGGTCAACCTGACGGAGGCCCGGCTCAACTCGGGTGCGGCCGACGCCGGCCATTCACTGACCACCATCCGGCGGATCCGCGCGTCGCTGGCCGAGGCGCACGTCGTCGGCGACATCGACGCCCTGGCCGCCCGGCTGGACCGGCTCGCCACGGTCGCCGAGGAGAAGGCCGGCGAGGCCAAGGCCGCCCGGGAGGCCGCCCGCGGCGAGGCGCTCGCCCGCAAGCAGGCCCTCGTGGAGGAGGCGGAGAAGCTGGCCGCCGAGTCGACCGGCTGGAAGACCGCCGGGGACCGGCTCAAGGAGATCCTCGACGAGTGGAAGACCATCCGCGGGGTCGACAAGAAGACCGACGGCGAGCTGTGGAAGCGGTTCGCCGCCGCGCGGGACGGCTTCACCCGCCGCCGGGGCGCCCACTTCGCCTCCCTCGACGCGCAGCGCAAGCAGGCACAGACGGTCAAGGAGGAGCTGGTCGCCGTGGCCGAGAAGCTCAAGGAGTCCACCGACTGGGCGGCCACCGCCAACCAGCTCAAGGACCTGATGAACCAGTGGAAGGCCGCCCCCCGCGCCTCCAAGGAGGCGGAGCAGAAGCTCTGGGAACGGTTCCGCGCCGCGCAGGACGAGTTCTTCACCCGGCGCAGCGAGGTCTTCTCGGCCCGCGACAACGAGCAGCGGGGCAACCTGGAGCGCAAGCAGGCGCTGCTCGCCGAGGCCGAGGCGCTGGACGTCGACGGCGACCCGAAGGGCGCGCAGGCCAAGCTGCGGGAGATCCAGGCCCAGTGGCACGAGGCCGGCCGGGTGCCCCGTGAGGCGGCGGCCGGGCTGGAGCGCCGGCTGCGCGCGGTCGACGAGAAGGTCCGCGAGGTGATGGACTCCGCGTGGCGGCGCACCACCAAGGAGGACAACCCCCTGCTCGCCCAGATGCGGGCGCAGGTCGCCGAGGCCGAGGAGCGGCTGGCCCGGGCCCAGGCGGCCGGGGACGCCCGGCGGGTCAGGGAGGCCGAGCAGGCGCTGGCCTCCAAGCGGCAGTTCCTCCAGCTCGCCGAGCAGGCCGGCTGAGCCGAACGAGCCACCACGGAAGCCCCCGGTCCGCCACGGACCGGGGGCTTCCGGCTGTCCGCCCGGGACCGTCCGCTCGGGCGCGGGGCGGTTGACGCATCGAGGCGCGCTGATCAGAATGAGCGGCGGAGCCAGGTCCGGCACCGGTGCGAGGGCACCGAGGGCGCACACCGCGTCGTCGGGGAACGCCGGTGGTCCCGCGAGCGGCCGCATCCCGCGTGGCACGTCCCGTCGCGCCCTGTCCGCGTACTCCCTTCAGGGAGCGTGACGGTCGTCGCCCGGTTCCCGCCCGCGCCGCCTCAGGTGGCGGCGGGCAGTTCGAAGTGGAGCTCGCATGCACCGACGCAGCGCCCTCGGCGGCGCGATCACCGCGCTCGCCACCGCCGCGGCCGGCGTCCTCGTCGCCGCCGCCGTCAGCACCGCCCCCGCCGTCGCCGCCCCCGCCGGCACCGGGACCGGCTACCTGCACACCAACGGCAACCGGATCGTCGACAGCACCGGCGCGACGGTACGCGTCACCGGCATCAACTGGTTCGGCATGGAGACCGACAACAAGACCTTCCACGGGCTGTGGTCCACCAACCCGTGGCGGGGACAGATCGACAAGATGGCCAGCCTCGGCTACAACACGTTGCGCATCCCGTACTCGAACGACGCGTTGAAGCCGGGTGCCACGGCCAGCGGCATCAACGACTTCGTCAACCCGGACCTGGTCGGGCTCTCCCCGCTGCAGATCCTCGACAAGGTCGTCGACTACGCCGGCGGCAAGGGGATGCGGGTCATCCTGGACCGGCACCGGCCGACCTCGGCCGGCCAGTCCGCGCTCTGGTACACCTCGACGGCCTCCGAGGCGACCTGGATCGACGACTGGAAGATGCTCGCCCAGCGGTACGCCGGCAACACCACCGTGATCGGGGCGGACCTGCACAACGAGCCGCACGCCGAGGGGACCAACCCGGCGGCCACGGGCGCGTGCTGGGGCTGCGGCGATCCGGCCCGGGACTGGCGGCTGGCCGCCGAGCGGGCCGGCAACGCGATCCTCTCGGTGCAGCCGAACTGGCTGATCTTCGTGGAGGGCGTGAGCTGCCCCAGCGGCGGCCTCTCCAACGTCTGGGACAACGACCCGAGCAACGACGAGGACTGCGGCTGGTGGGGCGGCAACCTCACGAAGGCCAAGGACTTCCCGGTCCGCCTCGACGTGCCGAACCGACTGGTCTACTCGCCGCACGAGTACGCCACCTCGGTCTTCGAGCAGGCATGGTTCGAGAGCCCGGACTTCCCGGACAACCTGCCGGGCATCTGGGACAGGTACTGGGGCTACCTGCACAGGCAGAACATCGCGCCGATCATGCTCGGCGAGTTCGGCAGCACCCTGGCCGATCCCCGGGACAAGGTGTGGCTGGAGAAGCTGATGGCCTACACCGGCACCGGGGTCGACGGGATGTCCTTCACCTACTGGTCATGGAACCCGAACTCCGGTGACACCGGGGGCATCGCGCTCGACGACTGGACCAGCATCAACACCACCAAGCAGGCCATCCTCCAGCCGTACCTGATCCCGCCGGTCGGCGGCGGGGGCGGCCCCACGGGCACACCGACGGCGACGCCGACCTCGTCGCCGCCGCCCACCGGGGGCTGCACCGCCGCGTACCGGCAGGCCAACGCGTGGCAGGGCGGCTTCCAGGGGGAACTGACGGTGACGAACACGGGCACCGCGACGGTCGACCCGTGGCGGGTCACCTGGAGCTGGCCGGCCGGGGTGACCCTGGCCAGCGGCTGGAACGCCACGGTGACCCAGTCCGGCGGGACGGTGACGGCGGCGGCCCCGACCTGGGCGGCGGCGCTCGCGCCGGGCGCCTCGGTGACCGTCGGCTTCACCGCCAACGGCCCGTCCTCCGCGCCGGGCACGGTGCGGCTCAACGGCGTCGCCTGCTGAGCCACCCTCCGATCGGCGGTCGTCCCTGCCTTGGGGACGGCCGCCGATCCTCGTGCGGGCCGGGGGCCTTTACATCGACGGGGGTCTGTGTTTTTATCAGGAAAGCGCTTACCTGATCGCTCGCGAGCGCCAGCACGGGAGCCGCAACTCGCGCAGCCAGTCCGCACCTCTGCGGGGCCGCAGCCCGCCGTTTCCGCCGACCAGACGCCACCGGGCACGGCGTCGCAGGGTCGGCCCGCGGTCCGCGAGCCCGCCCACCACCGAAGGGAAGCACCATGCGTACGTCCCGACGTCGCACCATCCTGCTCACCGCCGCCGCCAGCGCCGCGCTGCTCGCCGCGGGGGCGCTGACCGCCGGCACCGCACCCGCCTCGGCCGCCCCCACCGGCCTGGTCGGCTGGGCCACCCAGAACGGCGGCACCACCGGCGGCAGTGGCAACCCCGTCACCGTGACCACCGCCTCCGCCCTGACCAGCGCGGTCGGCTCCAGCAGCGCGGCGGTTATCCGGGTCTCCGGCACCATCTCCTGCTCCGGCATGCTGCGGGTGCGGTCCCACAAGACCATCCTCGGCAACCCCGGCGCGACCATCTCCGGCTGCGGCTTCAACATCAGCGGCGACCGCAACGTCATCATCCGGAACCTGACCTTCCGGAACTGGAACGACGACGCGATCAACGTGCAGGAGTCGGCCACCAACGTCTGGATCGACCACAACAGCTTCACCAACGGCTACGACGGCGCGGTCGACATCAAGCGCGGCTCGGACTTCATCACCGTGTCGTGGAACCGGGTCTACGACCACGACAAGTCGATGCTGCTCGGGCACAGCGACAGCAACGCCAGCCAGGACACCGGCCACCTGCGGGTGACCTACCACCACAACTGGTTCGACGAGAGCAGCCAGCGCCACCCCCGGGTCCGCTTCGGCAACCCGGTCCACGTGTTCAACAACTACTACGACAGCAACAGCGGCTACGGCGTCGCGTCCACCGAGAACGCCGGGGTGCTGGTCGAGGGCAACTACTTCGAGAACGTCGAGGACCCGTACCACCTCGGCGAGGGCGACTCCGGCCCCGGCACGCTGGTGGCCCGGAACAACCACTTCGTCAACTCCGGCAGCGGCCAGGCCGGCGGCAGCGTCCGGAGCATCCCGTACTCGTACAGCCTGGACGCCGCGAGCAGCGTGAAGTCCATCGTGACCGCCGGCGCGGGCGCGGGTCGGATCTCCGTCTGACGGCCTGAACGCACCGGCCGGGGCCCCCGCGTGCGGGCCCCGGCCGGTCGCGGTTCAGTGCGCGGCGCAGCCGGTCGTCGGCGCGGGCGCCGCGGCCGGCGCGCCGATCGTGGGCAGCCCGAGCAGCACCCCCGGCGTACGCGGGGCGCGGCCCGCCTCGGCGGCGTCGCCGGCCCGGGTGCGCCGGTGCGACAGCGGCTCGCCGTCGGCGTTGAGGTGGTGCGGGGCGGCGTAGGTGATGGTGGTGTGCACGATGTCGCCCGGGCGGATCCGCCCCGCCGGGGAGCCCTCCTCGCCGGGCCGGCCGTGCGCGCCGGTGGCGAAGTGGACCAGGCGGCCGTCGCGGGCGCGGCCGGACATCCGGCCCGTGCGCTCGTCCTTGCGCCCCTCGCCGACGGCGACCAGCACCTCGACGGTCTCCCCCACGAGCTTCCTGTTCTCCGCCCAGGTGATCTCCTCCACGCAGGCGATCAGCCGCTCGTAGCGCTCCTGCACGACCTGCTTGGGCAACTGGCCGTCCATCGTGGCGGCCGGCGTGCCGGGGCGCTTGGAGTATTGGAAGGTGAACGCGGAGGAGAAGCGGGCCTCGCGGACCACGTCGAGGGTGCGCTCGAAGTCGGCCTCGGTCTCGCCGGGGAAGCCGACGATGATGTCGGTGGTGATCGCCGCGTCCGGCATCGCCGCCCGGACCTTGGAGATGATGCCGAGGTAGCGGTCGGCCCGGTACGAGCGGCGCATGGCCCGCAGCACGTCGTCGGAACCGGACTGGAGCGGCATGTGCAGCGAGTGGCAGACGTTGGGCGTCTCGGCCATCGCGGCGATGACGTCGTCGGTGAAGTCCTTCGGGTGCGGGCTGGTGAACCGGACCCGCTCCAGCCCCTCGATGTCGCCGCAGGCGCGCAGCAGCTTGCCGAAGGCGAGCCGGTCGCCGAACTCGACGCCGTAGGAGTTCACGTTCTGCCCGAGCAGGGTCACCTCCAGCACGCCCTCGTCGACGAGCGCGCGGACCTCGGAGAGGATGTCGCCGGGGCGGCGGTCCTTCTCCTTTCCCCGCAGGGAGGGCACGATGCAGAACGTGCAGGTGTTGTTGCAGCCGACGGAGATCGACACCCAGCCGGCGTACGTGGACTCGCGCCGGGTGGGCAGCGTCGAGGGGAAGACGTCGAGAGACTCGAGGATCTCCACCTCGGCCGCCGTGTTGTGCCGGGCCCGCTCCAGCAACACCGGCAGCGACCCGATGTTGTGCGTGCCGAACACCACGTCGACCCAGGGCGCCTTGCGGACGATCTCGCCCCGGTCCTTCTGGGCCAGGCAGCCGCCCACGGCGATCTGCATCCCCGGGTGCCTGGCCTTGACGGGGCGCAGGTGACCGAGGTTGCCGTAGAGCCGGTTGTCGGCGTTCTCCCGGACGGCGCAGGTGTTGAACACCACCACGTCCGGGTTGTCGTCGGCTTCGGCGGCGCGCACGTAGCCCGCCTGCTCCAGCAGGCCGGAGATGCGCTCGGAGTCGTGCACGTTCATCTGGCAGCCGTAGGTGCGCACCTGATAGGTGCGCGGGCTGCTCGCCGCTGCGGTAGTCATGACCCGGACAGCGTATCCGCCGCCCACCGACCGAACTTAACGAGGAGCAGCCGTGTGTCGGAGCATCAAGACCCTGCGTGAGCCGTACGTCGCCGAGGTGACCCCGGCCGACGTCGACGCGGCGGCGTTGCAGTACGTCCGCAAGATCTCGGGTTTCCGCAAGCCCGCCGCCCACAACGCCGCGGCCTTCGACGCGGCCGTCGCCGCGGTCGCCGCGGCCACCGCGACCCTGCTCGCCCATCTGGAGGTACGCGGCGGCCGCTCCGCCGGCCCGGCGAGCTGACCCCGCCGCCGGGCCGGTGGGCGGACCTCACCCCGCCGGACCCGGCGCATCGGGCGGGGTCAGGCGGCGGCGAGCGCCGGGAGCACCGAGTCCGGCGCCCAGCGCGAGCGGTGGCACTGCGACCAGCCGCGACAGCGGGGATCCGCGTCGGTGCACAGGCGCTGGTCGGCCAGCAGCTCGCCGTCGTCGGTCTCGCGGACGTCGAAGTGCACCGGCCGGATCGTGCCGTCGGGCGCGACGAGCAGGTGCCGCCCGGCGTCGAGCGTGTCGTCGCGCAGCAGGCAGTTGCGGTCCAGCAGCCGCGCCAGCGCGGCGATGCTGCCGTGCTCGGAGAGCCGTTCGGGCACCCCGTAACAGTCCACGATCGTGGCGAACTCCCCCGGCGCCTGCCAGACGTCGCAGATCACCGCGTACGTCGGCAGGCGGGCGGGGTCCGCCGCCGCCAGGGGCATCACCACCCGGCCGAGCGCCTCGGCCAGTGCCGGGTAGACCTCCACCGGCCGCACCTGCTCGATTCTCCAGTTCCACAGCTCGGTCATGCCGCCTCCTCGCTGTGCTCGTCCCACCGGCCTCCGGATCGGGCCTTAATGACGATGGTGGGGTGCATATGACCTCAGCCGGGGGCAAGTTACCGGTCTGTGACCATTCCGGGCAAAATTTCCTCGAGCGCCGTTGCTCAGAGTAGCG
Organism: Micromonospora sp. NPDC023633; assembly: GCF_040640035.1. Lineage (NCBI taxonomy): Bacteria > Bacillati > Actinomycetota > Actinomycetes > Micromonosporales > Micromonosporaceae > Micromonospora > Micromonospora sp. NPDC023633. Next base: position 14,255 of record NZ_JBFABB010000126.1, read on the forward strand.
GAAAGGTGACAGTTTATCGGGTACGGTGGCCGGTCCGGCGCGCCACCACGCCGGTCGGGGTTGCCCTCAGCGCACGACCACGCGGTGCTCCCCGGGCGGCAGCAGCTCGCCGACCACGGTGGCGCCCGGCAGCTCGCCGGCGACCAACAGGCCGCCCGAGGTCTGCGCGTCGGCCAGCAGCAGCCGCTCGTCCTCGGTCACCCGGCCGAAGTCGGTCCACGGCGTCACCCACTCCAGGTTGCGCCGGCTGCCGCCGCTGACGTGCCCGTCGCGCACCGCCTCCCGGGCGCCGGCCAGGTAGGGCACCCGGGCCGCGTCGATCGCCACCGTCAGCCGGCTCGCCCGGGCCAGCTTGGACGCGTGCCCGAGCAGGCCGAAGCCGGTCACGTCGGTGCCGCAGCGGACGCCGGCCGCCACCGCGGCCCGCGCCGCGTCGCGGTTGAGGGTGGTCATCGCGGCGACCGCCTCGGGGAAGCTCTCGCCGGTGGCCTTGTGCCGGGTGTTGAGCACCCCCACGCCGAGCGGCTTGGTCAGCGACAGCGGCAGGCCCGCCCGGCCGGCGTCCAGGGTGATCAGCTCCTCCGGGCGGACCACCCCGGTGACGGCCAGCCCGTACTTGGGGCCCTCGTCGTCGACGCTGTGCCCGCCGGCGAGGTGGCAGCCTGCGTCGCGGGCCACGTCCTGCCCGCCGCGCAGCACCTCCCGGGCCAACTCCAGCGGCAGCACGCCGCGCGGCCAGCAGAGCAGGTTGAGCGCGACGAGGGGGGTGCCGCCCATGGCGTACACGTCGGAGAGGGCGTTGGTCGCGGCGATGCGCCCCCAGTCGTACGCGTCGTCGACGACGGGGGTGAAGAAGTCGGCGGTGGTGACCAGGCCGGTGCGCTCGTCGAGCCGGACCACCGCGGCGTCGTCGCCGTGGTCGAGCCCGACGAGCAGCTCGGCGGTGCCGGTGGCCGGGCCGAGCCCGGCGACCATGGTCTCCAGCTCTCCCGGGGGGATCTTGCACGCGCAGCCGCCACCCCGGGCGTACCGGGTCAGCCGTACCGGTTCGGTCATCCCCACATGATCTCCGGGCCGCCCCGGCTCCGCCACACCGGCGGCCCGGATCGCGGTCAAAATCGGACTCTCGACCCCGTTACGAACTGGTGTTATCGCTCCGTGACCAACCGAGTTGCGTCCCGCCACATCCCCCCGCCTACAGTTGCCCAACCGGGGGTCACCCGACCCCGCGCGACGACAGGGACGGTGAACGACGTGACGACGGGCGAACCGCTCATCGTGCTGGACTCGGTCAACAAGTGGTTCGGGCCGCTGCACGTGCTGGACGACGTCTCACTGTCGGTCGGGCGCGGCGAGGTGGTCGTCGTGATCGGCCCGTCGGGCTCCGGCAAGTCGACGCTGTGCCGCACCATCAACCGCCTCGAACCGATCAGCTCCGGCACGATCACCTTCGACGGGCAGCCGCTGCCGGCCGAGGGCAAGGCGCTGGCGAAGCTGCGCAGCGAGGTCGGCATGGTGTTCCAGTCGTTCAACCTCTTCGCGCACAAGACGATCCTCGAGAACGTCACCCTGGGGCCGGTCAAGGTCCGCAAGGAGAAGCCGGCGGCGGCGCGCGAGCGCGGCCTGGCCCTGCTCGACCGGGTGGGCATCGCCAACCAGGCCGACAAGTTCCCGGCCCAGCTCTCCGGTGGTCAGCAGCAGCGGGTCGCGATCGCCCGGGCGCTGGCCATGCAGCCCAAGGCGATGCTCTTCGACGAGCCGACCAGCGCGCTGGACCCGGAGATGGTGGGCGAGGTGCTGGACGTGATGACGTCACTGGCCCGCGAGGGCATGACGATGGTCGTGGTGACCCACGAGATGGGCTTCGCCCGGCACGCGGCGAACCGCGTCATCTTCATGGCCGACGGGCAGCTGGTCGAGGACGCCCCGCCAACCGAGTTCTTCGCCAACCCGCGCAGCGAACGGGCCAAGGACTTCCTCTCCAAGATCCTCACGCACTAGGCGTCCGTACCTGGAGCGCGCCGTCCCCCGGCGGGTTCCGTCGAAGAAGGAGATCAACATGCGTATCACGCGCGTAGCGGCGCTCGCGGCGGCCGCCACCCTGGCGCTCGGTATGACCGCCTGCGGTGGCGACGACGCCGACGAGGGCACCGGCGCCGGCAGCAAGTCCTTCGCCGCCGGCAGCACGATGGAGCGCCTCAACAAGGCCCAGGCCATCAAGATCGGCACGAAGTTCGACCAGCCTGGCTTCGGCCAGAAGGGCCTCTCCGGCAAGCCGGAGGGCTTCGACGTCGAGGTCGCGAAGATCATCGTCAAGGAGCTCGGCATCCCCGAGGACAAGATCGAGTGGGTCGAGACCCCCTCGAAGGTCCGCGAGGACGTGATCGTGAACGGCACGGTCGACCTGGTCGCCGCCACCTACACGATCAACGACAAGCGCAAGGAGCGCATCGCGTTCGCCGGGCCGTACTACGAGGCCGGCCAGAACATCATGGTGAAGAAGGACGACACCAGCATCACCGGGCCGGACTCGTTCAAGGACGGCACCAAGAAGGTCTGCTCGGTCACCGGCTCGACGCCGTTCGAGGAGATCAAGAAGTACGTCAAGGACGTCGCCACCCAGCTGGTGCCCTTCGACACCTACGACAAGTGCCGCGACGCCCTGAAGAACGGCCAGGTCGACGCCGTCACCACGGACAACGTGATCCTGCTCGGCTACATCGCCAAGGACGAGGCGTCGTTCAAGCTGGCCGGCGACAACTTCACCAAGGAGCCGTACGGCCTCGGGGTGAAGAAGGAGGACACCGACTTCCGCAACTTCGTCAACGACACGCTCGAGAAGGCGTACGCCGACGGCAGCTGGAAGAAGGCCTGGGACGACACCGCCGGCAAGTTCGGTGCCGAGCTGGGCGCCGCGCCGACCGTCAACCGCTACTGAGCTGATTCCTGATCTGGAGGGTGGGAGGAAGACCGGCCCGTGAGTGTGCTCATCGACAAGTTCGACGTCTTCGCGGGTGGTTTCTGGCTCACCCTCCAGATCTGCGTACTCGCCGCGATCGGCGCCCTGATCCTGGGCGCCGTCGTGACGGTGCTGCGGATCTCCCCGGTGCCACCGCTGCGGGCGCTCGGCACCGGCTACGTCAACGTCTTCCGCAACATGCCGCTGACCGTGGTGATGTTCTTCGCCGCGTTCGGCCTGCCGGCGCTCGGCTCCAACGCGGACTTCCTGCGCATCCCGGTGCTCGACTCGCTGTTCAGCCGGCTCGGCACGGACCTGCCGTACTTCCGCTTCGCGCTGATCGCGCTGGTGCTCTACACGGCGGCGTTCGTCTGCGAGGCGCTGCGCTCCGGGGTGAACGCGGTGCCCGCCGGCCAGGCCGAGGCCGCCAGGTCGCTCGGCCTCACCTTTGGCCAGAACCTGCGGCACGTGGTGCTGCCGCAGTCCTGGAAGGCCTCGGTGGTGCCGCTCGGCTCGGTGATCATCGCGATGATCAAGAACTCGGCCCTGGTCGGCTTCTTCGGCGTGATCGGCGATCTCTCGCAGACCGCCGACCAGCTGACCTCGGCCGAGGGCTACGCCTTCGTCCCGGTCGCCATCGGCATCTCGATCGGATACCTCATCATGACCGTTCCACTCGGCGCGTTCCTCGACCGCGTCGAGAAGCGACAGGCGGTGGCCCGGTGAGCCAGCAGAGCGTCCTCTACGACGTCCCCGGTCCCCGGCAGCGCCGGCTCACCCTGATCGGCAGCCTCGTCGCCACCGTCGTGCTGCTCGCCGGCGCGTACTTTCTGATCTACAAGCCGCTGGACGACAAGGGCCAGTTCTCGATGGAGCTCTGGGGGCCGCTGATCGACCCCTCCAACGAGAACTTCTCGCTGGTGTGGGACCGGCTCGCCCTCGGCTTCAAGAACACGCTGACCGCCGCCGCCCTGGCGATCGTCAGCTCGCTGGTGGTCGGCACCCTGCTCGCGGTGCTGCGGATCCAGCTCAAGAGCCTGACCCGGCGCCGGTTCACCGGGCTCGCCACCCCGCTGGCGTACCTGCTGCGCGGCCTGAGCCTGTTCCTGTCGGCGGTCACCCGGGTCTGCGTCGAGGTGTTCCGGGGCCTGCCCGTGGTCCTCACGATCTTCTTCGTGGCCCGCGGCTTCCCCGAGTTCGGCGTCTCGTTCGACACGCTGTGGTACCTGGTCATCGGCCTGACCATCTACAACTCGGTGGTCATCGCCGAGATCCTCCGCTCCGGCATGGAGGGCCTGCCCGGCGGGCAGGCCGAGGCGGCGTCCGCGATCGGTCTCTCCCCGGCGCAGACCACCCGGATGATCCTGCTGCCGCAGGCGTTCAGGATCATGCTGCCGGCGCTGATCAGCCAGCTCGTCGTGGTGCTCAAGGACACCTCGCTGGGCTTCATCATCAGCTACGAGGAGACCCTGAACATCGGCAAGCAGATCATCGGCGTGCTGGACAACCCGATCCAGGTCTACGTCGTGATCGCGGTGCTGTTCATCCTGGTGAACTACTCGCTGTCGAAGCTGGCCCAGTACGTCCAGCGCCGGCTCTCCCGCGGTCGCAAGACCGCCGGCACCCCGGCCCAGAACCCGCCCCCGGCCGCGCTCACCGCGCAGGCCGAGGGCACCGGCGGCGCCTGATCCCCCGACCGACGACGAAGGGCCGGCCCGATCACTTGGGTTCTAGGAGTCGTTGCAACACCCCAGCTCAAGGGGTGCGATGGACTTCGAGATCCGAGAGGACCGGACGCCGCAGGGAGCTAGAAAGTT
>NZ_JBFABB010000127.1:0-18965 GCF_040640035.1 Micromonospora sp. NPDC023633
GGAACGCCTCGATCGCCGGGTGGTTGAGGTCAGCGAGCAACGAATCCATGAAGCGAGCTTCCATGGTCTCGGCCACCGTCTGTCACCCGGGTGAGGCGGGCACAACGCCCATCCGCTATTGCCGCGTACGGCGCTGCGCGGAGCGTGATGCCCTCGGATGCTGCAGTGCTCACCCGGCGTTCGGCCAGGTTCTAGGAACGGCGGGATAAGAGCCTGGTAAATGAGGGTTTCAGGTGTGTTGGTGGCGGGCGAGGCGGCGGGCCATGACGATGATCATGGCCCATTGGACCATCGCGGCGTGGTGGCCGGGTAGCCGTTCGTAGTCGCGGATGGTGCGTCGGCACCGGTTGATCCACGAGAAGGTGCGCTCGACCGCCCATCTGCGGTGTAGGACGACGAAGGTGGTCTGTCCGGCGAGTTTGGCGACGATCTGCACGGTCAGGGTGAGGTGGGTGGCGGCCCAGGTGGCGAGTTTGCCGGCGTAGCCGCTGTCGGTCCAGGTCAGCTGGATGGTGGGGAAGCATGCGTGTAGCGCCCACAGCAGGGGTCGGGCGCCGTCACGGTCTTGGACGTTGCCGCCGGTGACCAGGACCGCGAGGAGCAGTCCGCAGGTGTCCACGGCGATGTGCCGTTTGCGGCCGTTGACCTTCTTCCCCGCGTCGTAGCCGCGGCTGGGGCGGCCGACGGTCTCCGCGGCGCGTACCGACTGGGAGTCGACCAGCGCGGCCGCCGGTTGCCGGTTACGTTCCTCGATCTGCTCACGTACCTGTTCTCGCAGGCTGTTGTGCATGCGGTGCAGCGTTCCGTCGGCGGTCCAGGTCTTGAGTAGTGGTAGGCGAGCTTGTGGTGGGGAAAGTCGGCCGGTAGCGCGTCCCACTGGCAGCCGGTGCGGTCGAGGTAGCGGATGGCGTCCACGATGTCGCGGCGTGGGTAGATGATCGGCGGGCCACGTCCGGTGCCGGCCGGGACGTACGGGCGAGGACGGCCCATTCGGCGTCGCTGGTGTCGGACGGGTAGTGCCGTGGCCGGGCGGTGGGCAGGTGAGCATCGAGGGTGGCCGGGGTGGTGGATGCGGCGACACCGGCGACAAGGTATACAGACAGGGTTGGGCCTTCGGTCGTGCTGGTTTGTCGCCTTTGCTCGTACCGGAGGCCCTTCCCTGATGTCACGCAGCCACGCCGACGCCGTCACGGTTGTCGATCTGCACCGACCCCGCCGGCCTCCCGAAACCCTTATTTACCAGGCTCTTACTCCCAGAACTCATTAGGACGGGCGCGGACCCGCGGTCCGCCACGCTCACCGAGGTGGGCGTCTGCGGATTTTCGCCGACCCGGCGTCCGGCAGATCGCTGCCCGCAGGTGACACAGGATTACACGGCCAAGTGGATTCCAGCCGGCGTGTTTGACGACACCGCGCTGGTGAAGGTCCGGTCACCGGCGAATCTTCCGGGGCGTGATCATGAGGGTCAGGCCGTCGAGTAGGCGTTCGAGGCCGAAGGCGAACAGTGACTCGAGATCGAGCTCCGTGCCCGGTTCCGTGATCTGGGCGATCAGCGGCCCGTCGATGGGGAGCCGGGTTTTGATCCACTGCTCGCTCGTCATCCCCGTGTCCAGCTCAGCACCAGCCTCGCTCTCGATGTTCACCGCCGTCCCTCGCACGTAGTTGACCATCGTGGCGTAGACGTGAAGCCGTGTGCGCGGGTCCAGGTCGAGGCCGTCAAGCGCGCGCAGGGTCCACAGTGCGTACGCCAGCAGGCCCGGCAGCGTGGCCGGCCGGGTGATGGACACGAGCCGCGGCAGCCAGCGATGGCGTTGGTAGGTCGCCCACTGCAGCTGAGCGGCCACCCGCAGGTGGGAACGCCATCCCGGCGGCGGCTCCGGATACTTGATCTCGGCGAATGCGGCGTCGGCAATCAATTGGGTGAGCTCGGCCTTGGCGTCGAGATACCGGTAGAGGGTCATGGTGGCGACCCCGAGCTTGGCCGCCACCGCCCGCATGGACAGGGCGGCCAAGCCGTCGGCGTCGGCGATCTCCATTGCCACGCGGACGACTCGGTCGCGTTCGAGACCGCCGGCCGAACGCGAGGGCAGTCTCCGGCGAGCGACCACGGCGCCGACCCGAGGCACGGACTCGATGGCGTCTGCCTGCTTGAGGGCGGCCAGCGCCTTGGTGGCCGTCGCCATTGCCACGCCCCACTCGCCCATGATCGCCCTGGTGGTGGGGATGGGATCGCCGGGCCGCAGCTCTCCATCGGCGATGCGCTGCTCGATGTCGGCGGCGATCTGGAGATACGGCGGTTGGAGATCGTTCACGACGTCATGCTGCCATGCCTCAGCGGTCAGGCAGCCAGTTGCCGTGCAGGCCGAGCGGCACCGGAACCGGGAGGTGGACGCGCGCGACGGGCTCGCCCGTGAAGTCCTGGGCCGCAAGGATCACCAGGTCACTGGCGTTGCGAAGAGGATTGTGCACGTACGTGAGTAGGTACCCCTCGTCCTCCCCATGCCCCGCGGCGGCGAACACGGCCTCCCCGACCGCCTCGTCATTCCCGAACCCGTGTACCTCGGTTGTTCCCCGTTCCAGGTCATGCTTGACCAGGGCGTTGGTGAAGGCGTCGTCCGATGGCGAGCCCTCGGGTGTGAACGGGATTCCGTACAGGGCGGTTGCGGCCGAGTAACCGTATCGGTATGGGCGGGTTGTACGCGTCTCGTTCACGCGCGGGAAGTCCTGCGGCCGGTCGTCGATGTGCCGCTGGTGGATCGCCTCCGACGTGATCGTCCAACGGTCCAGTGTGGGCCGGATCGCCCCAGGGTCGGCGGGATCGAACGGCCCCTGGGCCGTGACCAGGTCGACCACGACCGAGTCCCCGTCGTCGTAGGCGTTGAGCGTGTGGCTGACATGGATCGGGTCGATGTCCAGCCAGCGCACGTCACCTCCGGTCCGCGGCATGACGCCCACCCGCGTCGGGTGCTCCGCCAACCACCGGCAGTCAAACCCGTCGAAGCCCAGCGGCGTGTCCCACAACACCACGTGGTTCTCGGTGAGGGCGAAGTCGTGCATGAATGGCGTTCGCGTCATGGGGATGGTGGTGGTCTGGACGACGCTTCCCTCGGCGTCGGTCACGATGTACTGGACGACGTCGTGACCCGGCATGTACGACAGCGAATGGAGCCCGCCGGTGAGCGGGTCGTGCTTGGAGTGCGCTCCCGCCGTGAACCCTTCCGCGGTCCCTCCCAGGGCACAAACGCCCACGGTGTTCAGCTCCTCGTCCAGCTCGGCGGGTGGCAGGCCACCCTCCGCCATGGCGAAGGTTCGCTGGGCATGCTCGATCACGTGCACCATGGGCGCGAAGCCCGGGATCCGCACGAAGCGATTGCGGTACCACTCGGCCCGGCCTTCACGCAGCCGCACCCCGTGCACCATGCCCTGGCCCATACCCCAGATGTGCACAACGGGATCTTCCACGCCCAGCGGGTTGGGCCCGTTGCGTAGGTAGCGGCCGTTGAGCTCGGCCGGGATCCGCCCGGTAACCGGGAGATCATATGCGGTGACCTCTTCAGTGACGGACGCGAAACGCCTTTCCAGATACCTCATGTGGACACCGTACGAAGGAAGACGCCTGAGCCCTCGCCTGTAAGGGGAAATGCCACGCTGTGCACTAGTGCAAAAGCATTAACCCTCTGGAATAAGCCCTCGCGGCATCGCAGTCCGGCTACCCGGCAGATCTAACGCCGACCGCTCGTGCCGATGACAGTGCAGTGCCGACCGTCAGAAGCTGACGACCTCATGCTGGTGTCGGGCCGATCTGATTGCGCCGGGGTCGGCCGCCGCTGCGCGCGGGGTGTCGATCGGGATCCGTGGGCGCTACCGCAGTTGGTTGCGGCGGCGTGTCAGGTAGGCGGTCTCGGCGGTGTTGCCTGCCAACTCGATGGCCTTGTCGTATGCCGCGCGCGACTGCTGACTTTGGCCCAGCCTGCGCAGAAGTTCGGCGCGGGTGGCGTGGTAGGGGTGGTAGCCGGACAGCTTGTCCTCAAGACGGTCGACGGCCGCCAGTGCCACGTCCGGGCCGTCGAGTTCGGCTACTGCGATTGCCCGGTTGAGGGCGATGACCGGGGAGGGGTCGAGGCGGATGAGTTGGTCGTAGAGGGCGAGGACCTGCGACCAGTCGGTGTCGCGCATATCGCGGGCGGAGGTGTGCACGGCGTTGATCGCGGCGAAGATCTGGTAGCGACCCGGAGCCACCCCGGCGGCGGCAGCGGCGAGACGCCCGCGCACCAGCCGATGCCCCTCGGCGATCAGCGCGGCGTCCCAGGCCCCACGGTCCTGCTCGGCCAGGGAAACCAGTTCGCCGCTGGCCGAGACCCGGGCGGTGCGGCGGGCCTCGGTGAGCAGCATCAGCGCCAGCAGCCCGGCCACCTCACCGTCGTCAGGCATGAGGGCACGGATCAGGCGGGTGAGCCGGATCGCCTCGGCGGTCAGGTCGTGACGTAGGGGATCGGTGTCGGGGCCGGTGGCCAGGTAGCCCTCGTTGAACACCAGGAACAGGACGGCAAGCACGCCAGACACGCGTGCCGGGAGATCCTCCACGGACGGCACCCGATACGGGATGCGGGCCGCCTTGATCTTGGCCTTCGCGCGGGTGATCCGCCGCTCCATGGCGGTCTCCTGCACCAGGTAGGCACGGGCGATCTCGGGCACGGTCAGACCGCCGACCATGCGCAGCGTCAGCGCTACGCGGGTCTGCATCGCCAGCGCCGGGTGACAGCAGGTGAAGATCAGCCGGAGTTGATCGTCGTCGATGGTGCCGACAGGCTCGGGCGGGTGTGGTCGACGCCACGTACTTGGGCTGTGTGTTCAACGCCCGCATGACGGGCTCCCAGCCAGGGACATCCTGAACCGTCAGGGACCCCCACGAGCCGGCGAACAGCTCGTAGGTCCGCCGGCCGAGCAGGAACGCATCGGCGCGCTGGTAGGTCTGGTTGATGAACGCCTAGGTCTCGTTGTCACCCTTCCCCCGGGCCCATCCGCCGCGCTCGAATCCGTTCCTGCGGTCCTCATCCGACGCGTGGCCGTTTCCCTGCACCACTCCATCGATGGTGACCTGGGTCATGGTCGTCAGCTTCATGTCTGCGGCTCCTTACCTTGGCGCCGCCCCTCGTGGGCGGCCTCACCCCTGCTACGAACACCACCGCCCCGATCCGACACCGCCTCCCGGGCTTTTCCAAAAACTTTCCGCTACGGCGTCGTCAGCGATCCGACAGCACGACAGTTTCGCGGCGACCGCGCTCCACCTCCTCAAGCGCGCCCAGCGCGGACAGGCTCTTGGACCAGATTGATCGCGAAGACCCTGACCAGTACGTCCGCACATGCCGCTCTCCGGCATCCGGATCTGCCGCGACCCGTGCGCTACGCAGCGTCATGCGGGGAAGGGCAGGCGGCGCCCGGACTGGCCGATGAGTGGACGTGTTTCGGCTCGTCTATCAGGCGCCGCGCCGTGGAATCACCGATTGTTGGTTGCCAGACAGTGGGCGGTGGGGTCGGTCAGTCGGTCTAGTTCGGTGCCGGCGAGCCGGCGTACCATCGGGTCGGGGTCGCTGGCATACCGGTGGAGGATGTCCGGGGCTGCGTCAGGCGCGAGATGTCGCGCCGCAACCGCGACCCGCTGACGGACGTCGGGGGCCGGGTCGGTTGCGAGCTCAACCAGGAGTTTCCGCCAGTGCGTTGGCCTGCCACCGGCGCTGACTAATCCATGGATGGTGGCCGCCCGTACCGCTGCCTGGTCGTCTCGCGCCAGCGCCGTGAGCTGCGGTGCCACGCGGGGATCGGAATCGACCGCCTTCGCGAGCGCTTCGGCGGCCTCGACCCGCAGCTCCAGGTCTTCGTCAGCTGCGAGCGCGAGCAGGGCGTCGACTGCGGCCGGCCCGCCGACCGAGCCGAGGGCGTTGCGGGCGTTCTCGCGGACGTGCGAATCGGGGTCGTTGAGTAGCCGCAGCAGGGCCGGGGTCGCCTCGCGGTTGCCGAGGCGCCCGAGTGCGTACGCGACCATGGACCGTACCCGCGGCGCCAGGTCAGCGGCGAGGGCAGCGAGCGGCATCACCGCGTCAGCCCTGCCGCTGTAGCCAAGTCTGCTAATCGCCGACACTCGTACCTGTTCGTCCAGGTCGCGCAGCGCCTCGACGAGCACTTCGAAGGCTCGATCGTCAGCGGCTGAGTCAGGAATCGAGCCGATCGCCACGGATCTGATTTTCGGGTCGGCATCGGTCGCCGCACCGGCCAGCAGTTCGACGTCCTGCGCTTCGGCCACGAACCCGAGTGCCCACAGCCCCTCGCGGCGCAGCTCGAGCGCGTCACCGGTGACCAACTCAAGTACTGCGCGCCGGGCGGCCGGCCGGTTCCCGTGCAGCAGGTCGATGATTTCGGTCTGCAAGCTGTCCTGGTCGTCCCCGAGTTCGCGGGCCGAGGCGCGCAGCAGCGCCGGGACCGCCGCCACGCCCTGGATGCCGGCCAAGACGCCAGCAATCAGGTCGCGACCGTAGAAGTTCCCTTCGTCGAGGAACCGGTCGAGTGCCTCGGCTAGCCGGGGCACCAACGTGATGTCCCCGCAAGCCTCCAACTCTCTGAGAGCCGGTGCGATGGCGTCGTAATCGTCCTCAAGCTCCACGGCGTGCCGGACCACGGCTTCCAAGGCCCCACGGCTGTCGATCACCCGGTCACCATGCCACACCCGATGGTGGAACAGCGCACGGAACCGGCAAGATCAACCCGCTCGTCCGCCCCCGGGCAGACGCGGAGTCGCGCCGATGTGCGGAGGCAGGATCCTCATACTGGGGCGCATGGCACGGGATGCTTCGTCGGTTGACGCCGTTCGGCGCTTCGCCGCCGCCCTACACGAGACGCGTGGTCGACTACTCGCCGACTTGTTTCCCGTCGCAGACATCGCGGGTCTTCTGGCAGCGGTCCGCTCGCGGCGGGAGTTGCCGCGGGAGGGCCTTACCAGCAGCGGGATCGAGTACACCGTCCACGGCGCGGGGTGCCGGATAATCAGCTCCGATGGCAGGGAGACCGACGTCGACCTGGTCACCGATCCCGTGCTCGGGCGCGAGGTTGAAGCATTCGACGCCTGGCGAATTCGCTGGTTCCTCAACGAAGCCGCCGATGACGGCTACAGCCATGAGGACATCGTCGCGGCCTGCACCCACCTTGCCAGCGAGGGTCAGTTACGCGAGGTGGTTGAAGGTCGCTGGTTCGCGCTGCCTGACGCTCCGGGCGGCCCAGGCTGGTCACCCACGCGCGGCAACCCACCGCTGTTCGTCTTGAAGCAGTGAACCTCGCAAGTGTCGGGATCTGCCGCGAGTCGCGCGCTACGCAACGTCACGATGCTCGGTCGTCCGGCCGTGCCGATGTCAGTGCTCAGCGTGCATGGTCCACGTCCGTCCCTGGCGGCACCTTGGCGTCAGTACGCCGACGAGTCGTGGGTGGGTTGGTCGCCCCGTGGAATGGTCTTGCGGGCTGCTTCTGAGCAGGTGCTCGTTAGCCGCTGCCGGTGCTCAGTGGTCAGCGCCGGGCCGGTGGGCGGCGGCGATTCGACCACCGTCGAGCGTGACCGTTGTCGGTGGTACGCCCAGGCCTGGCCACTCCACCGTAAGCTGCAGCGAGTGCGCGGGTGGTCGCGGCCACAGCCACGCCCGATGGTCGGCGACCACGAAGTCCCCCATGACGGTGGCGCCGTGCCAGTAGCCCACGAGAGTCGGCCCGTCGGGTCGCTGGCTGTCGGTATCCCTGGCCTTCGCCGAGATCACCGGTGGCTGGCCCGGCCAGGCGACGCTCAGCCGGAGCGCATCGGGATGGAGTGGGCGGCGAACGGAGTGTCCGGGGAAGCCGAACCCGTGCTGTGCTACATCGCTGAACCTCTTCCATCCGGGCAGGTCCAGATCTGACCGCCGCGCATGGACGTTGAGGAGAATCAGGCACCCCGTCCGGTACACGGTCACCGCGGTCACGGTCAAGTCGAGACGGGCCGAGCGAAGGACGGCCTGGTCTACCGGCACTTGTACGCCGGGCTCGTCTGGCCACCGTACCCAGTCAGGGATGGACCACCGTGCTGGTGAGGTACGAAGTTCTACAGTGAATGAGATTGAGCTACCTCGCCGAGCTTCCTCGTGTCGGTGGTAGGCCCCGACCCGGTCGGTGGCCTTGTGCACGACGGCGTGCGGAACGCCTGGGATCCTTTCGGCAGGCCAGACCACGATCAGGTGTTCCTCGACCGGCTCGTCGTCCTCGCCCTTGGGGTCGTCTCGGGCGTCGTCGCGTCCGCGCGCGTGCAGCCGAAGCCAGTAGGCACCCCCACCGGATGCGATGTCAACGGTGGCGGCAGGGCCCGACATGAGGGTCCGGATGGCCAGCCTCGCGCTGGGCAGCTCGAAACTCACGTCCACGACTTCGTCCCAGGATTCCGGGTCGAGGGCCGGTGGGACATCATGCGCCTCGACCGTGAGCCGAACCGGGCCGTACGCAGTGCCGGTGTACACGACGGCCGCGTCGCCCGTCGGGCCGATGAGTCCGGTACCTCCGGTGGTGAACTCACGGCTGATATCGGCGTCGTGGTCGGCCACAAGATACTGGCTGTGGTCAGCATCGACGGCGGTACGCAGGCGGTTGAGCAGCATGCCGGACCATAGCAGCTACCGCCCGCTCACAGGACCCAGTGCCCGGCACCCACCGCCTGCGTTCGCCGGCACCTCGTGCCGTTGTGGTGATCAACAACGGAATGCGCGGGTCATGACCCTGCGTGGAGAATCAACGCACCAATTTGCCGCCGACCGCGCGTCACGGCTCGCAGCCGCTGTCCAAGGGTGGCGGCGCGCGGTCGTGCCGATGACAGCACATTGGGATCTGGTCGGAGTTCATGAGTGGCGGCGGGCTTAGCGTGGTTCAGTGCTCGTCCTGGATCCACGCGCACACCGCGGCCCGCTCCGTTTCCGACAACTCCATCCGGGCGTTGACCGTTAGCCGCAGCACGTTACCGGCGAACTCCGAGGCGAGGTTCGCCGCGTCGTGTCGGGCTTCCCGCCAGTCGACCCCGCTGTACTTCAGGCCGATAAGCACGAAGTGGATCGCGCTCCTCGTGACCGTGTGTCCCCGCCGGCCGCACGCCTCACGGATCACCTCCTCCGCCTGCGCCTGTGGTAAGGCGGGGTTGGCGCGGCCCTCTTCGGCGATCGACCGGAACAGTGCCTGGTAGGCGTCTGTGCCGATCAGCGGTGCTCCGACGACCCGGCTCACTCGTTCGGCGATCTCCGGCGCGCTCGCGGGCTGGACCAGCTCATGCCTGGCCGGGTCGAGCAGCCAGCCGGGGTGGCGCGGCTCCAGCAGCAGGGTGTCGCTCTGGATTGCCGCGACGAATTGCTTGAACCCGCCCGCCCCGGCCCAGTTTGTCGTCGCCTCCCGTCCCACGGTCTTGCGGACGTAGTGTGCTGCGGAGGCGAGGTCGACCGGTGTCGTCGACTGTGCCACAAGCTGCCGCACCGCCGCCTCGAGGCGGTTCCGCACGTTGTTGCTGTCGCGGTCGGTCGGCGCAGCAGCGGTCGCGCGTGGCTGCGGCACGGGGGTGCGGACCTGGTCCACTCCGGCTTGCGACGGGCTCAGGCCCAAGGCTTCCTCGATGAACATGATGTCCGGAATCGCGAAGTCGCACACCGACTGCAGCGCGGCGGCGGTCGGCCCGCTCACCAGCATCGCCGAGGTCCTGTCGTGCTCCCGCAGCCGCATGAACACCGGGGTGAAGTCTGCGTCGGTCGACAGGACGACGAAGTCGTCGAATCGGGTCGGGTGGGTCAGGGTGTCGAGGATGTCGAGCACCATGTGGATGTCGGCACTGTTCTTGCCCATGCTCGTCAGCGACGGGCAGTCCACGACCCGGAACCCGGCTCGAGTGAAGTATGAACGGAACTTGCCGGAATGGCTCGGCTCCAGGTAGCAGATCCGACGTAGCAGCACCCGCGGGACTTCGTCGTCGTCGACCCGGAATGGGCCGAGATCCTGCTCCATCCACCGCACCCAACGGCCAGGGTCAGTGGCGAACGCCGTAGCCGCGTCGGGGCTCGAGTTGCGCAAACCGATGTACACGTTCTCGAAGTCGACGAATAGCGCCGCACGGCGATACGAAGCGAGCTGGGCTTCGGCCATGGCGCTACCTCCGGGAACGTGGACTGATCGACCATAGACGGCCGAGGACGTGCCCGGCGTCGACCGTTCGACCCCCAGTTCCGTGCCGCCAGGACGAGTGTCGAGGACCAGCGGGTAGAAAAAGGCCGCTGTGCCTACTTGGTATCCCACCAGTCCCACCACTGCTCCGGCGCTTGCTCGAAGGCAGCAACGGAAGGCGCCTTGTGTCGGGCAGTGCTGCCGTCGATGCCGGGGGCGCAGGAGCGGAACGGCCCGTCGGGGCCGAGCAGCACCGGCAGGTGGTGGTCCAGTTCGCGCAGCCAGCCGAGCATGCCGGTCATCTCCAGCCGGGCGTGTTCCCAGCCGTACCACAAGGCGGTCAGCCTGGTCACGGCTTCGTCGTGGCGCCACCACTGCTCGCACCAGTGCCACCGCACCAGCCCAACCTCGCCGACCGGTCGGGGAAATCCCGGCAGGAGGTAGTCGCGGACCCACTCCTCGACGGTCGCGTACACCGGTGGCTGCCCCTCCCCGCCGCTGGCCGCGCGGTCGGCGACAACCTGCTGAAGTTCGGCGACCTGCCTGGTCAACAGCGCCACCTGGGCTGCGAGGTCCTCTGTCGTCCCGTCCACCTCGCCAAAAGGACTTGAGGTTTCCACGCTGGTCATCGCGTCACCGCCCGGACCCGCTCCGGTACCACGGTCGCCGGCCGCTTGGCGGCCACGAGAGGGTCCACCTTCCCGCCGACGACCAGCGGGGCGAACGTACTGCCGAGGCGGCGCTGCTGGGCCACGGCTTCGTCGCGGCTGGCCGATCCGAAATGCCCCGTGGCCACAACGAGCCCCTCGGTATGCTCGTCGGCTGCGGTGCGCGGGTGATCCGGCGTCCCTGCGACGGCGCGGGCCTGCGCCCGCTCCTCGTCCGCGCGTGCCAGCAGGTCGCGATCGGCGGCGTTGGCGACCACCGGCGTCAGTGCGCCTGCCTTGCGGGCCTGACTCACGTACTGGCGTGCCAGTCCGAGGCTGTCCGCCGCTGGCGCTCGGCCGCTGGCGCGCAGGTCACGCTGTAGCCGGTCCAGCGCCTCGGGGCTGACGTCGGCGAGCAGCCGTCCTGCTTCAGCGCGTACGGCGGCGTCCAGGTCGTTGAGCGCCTTCCCACCGGCGGGTAGCGCCTTGCCGTTTGCGCCGGCGCGCAGCTTCGGGCCCTCGGGGCCACTGTGCGGTCGCGCTGCTCTGCCGCTGGCGCCGGCCCTCGTCGATTCGCTCTCCCAGACCTCGTGGGCTGCGGCGCGGGCGGCGTCGGGGGCGGACTTTCCGGCCGCTCGCTGCCGGTCGTACGCGGTCCGCCACTGCGGGTGCAGGTCGCCCAGGCGGTCCAGGGCGAGCCCCGCGAGCTTCTGCGCGACGGGGTCGCCGGCGGCGGCGTGCACCGTGGCGGTACGCCATACCTGGGCCGCATCGGTGAGGGTTGCGTCCTTCAGCCACGAGCCGTCGACTCGGCGGGCGAGTCGCTCCCGGTCGGCGCGGACGGCGTCGCCGAGCCGGTCGGCCTCGCGGCTGGCCGCCTCGGCGGCCCGCTCCCGGCCGGCGGCGCGTTCCTCCTCGGCGGCCTTGCGCTGGATGCCCACCGCAGCGAAGCGGGCGACGGCTTCGCTGAGGGTGGAGACGACGCTGAAGAATTGCATCGCCTTCTGTCTGGCCTCGTCGACCGGGTCTTCGTGCTGCGGTTGCATCATGCTGGGCTCCTTCCGTTACCGGGCCCGCGGTGCGCGGCGGGCATTGTCCACTGTTGGGCTGGGTGTTGCCGTCACGGTGAGCGGCGTCGTTACCGGCGGCTGCCAGCCGGTGGCGAGGGTCCGGAGTTGCCGGGCTGCGTCCCGGGCTGCCTGCGCTTGGTGCAGCCGCTGCTGGGCGGTGCGGAGGTGCTCTAGCGCGTCGGCGAGCCGGGCCATGTCGAGCACCAGCGCCATCGCGGCGACCGAATCCTCGTCTCCAGCGATGCGGCCCATGAGCGCTACCAGCCGTGACATCGCTCTCAGTTCGTACGAGCGGGACGTCGTGCGCGCGGTCCGTGCGTACATGTCGCGTGCGGCGCGGTCGAACACCTCCGCCGCCCGGTGCAGGGATCCACGCAGGCTGCCTTCCCTCGCGTACGCCAGGCTGGTGAGCACGTCGGCTGCGGCGGTAGCGACGGCTTGGGCGGCCGCGGGATCCTCACGGGCGCTGCGGCGGATCTCTTCAGCCGCGATCTGGGTGACGCCGGCGGCGTCGCGTAAGGCTTGGACGCGGGCCGTGACCCCACCTCCCGACGGTAGGCCGACGGCCGGCGGCGAGTCGCCCCACCGGCGGCGCAGCTTCGGCAGGGTCAGGTCCGGGGCGAGGCGCCCACCGGAGAACCACACCGGTTGCCCGTCACCGGTGCCCGCGCCAGGCAGGGCGACGGCGTAGCCGGTTTATCAGTACGTCGAAGCACGCATGGATGATCTGGGGCTCGACGTCGAAGCAGTCCTGGGGTCGATGCCGAGGATCTCCGATGGCCGGCTGGGCTACTCGCTGGCCCGAAAACCGCTGATCCGCAAGGGCAACCGCACAGCCCCGCACGGCATCGTCAGCCTAACGATCGCCGGGTTCGCCCACCTGCCTGCTCATGCTGGCGTCGTGGACATGTTCCTCGCCGTGCTCAACGAGCTGAGTGACCGTCGCGCCAAGGCCGCATACGACCCGCGCCACGTGATCGAGGTGACCCTGTCCGGCCCTGAAGTGCTGAGCGACCTCGGTCTTCAGGACAAGCCGTTGATCCGGCTGTTGCCCGGGATCCTACAAGGCGAGCCGTCGACTTGGCTGAGCACCGGCGGCGTCCGCAACGAGGTCTGGAAGCCCACACCATTCGTGCGTCGCTTCCGCAACGTATCGTCGGTCGACGAGTACCTACACCGTCTGCGAGCCTGGCTCGAGCCTGCCGCCCAGCCCGCTGCAGTCCTCACCTCCCCGCTGAGCCTCGTAGCGGCGCTCGACTATCTCGACGTCGTGTGGCGGCTACGCTTCGGCGCCGGGCTCTTGGTCGTGCCGAGCGCTGAACGGGCAGCCCGGCTTGCCTTCGACGCGACGACCGCCGAGGAGCTCGACAACCGGCTCAGCGCCCTCGGCGAGATGTTCAAGGGATTCGACGTCCCCGGCGATCAGCAGCAAGGAACCCTGCGGCGCCTCCGCTCCTTCCTCTCCGGCCACCTCACGGCTGAGGCGATGGTCCGCGTCGAGTCGGCTCTGACCACACTGCAGAACGTGACTCATATTCGCAACGCCGGTCAGCACATGGATGCAGCGCTCGCGGCGGCCGACGCCTTGCGGTCGTTCGGGCTGACCTACCCCATCAGCGACATCCGTGAGGCCTGGCAAAGCGTGCAGGCGCACGTGGTGTCGGCGCTGGGTGCTCTGAGGGAGGAAATTCAGGCAACTCTGCCGACACCCAGCGCCCGCCGATCTCCAGCAGGCCGCCAGCGCCGCCACACCTCTAGCAACTCCGGGTAAGGGGTGCTGCCCGGCCCTTAGCCTGACGATGACCGACCGCGCATTTACGAGTCGGCACCATAGCGCTGGTCCGCCGCCTGGCGCTCGCGCCGGCAGGGCTCATGGCCTGGTTCGTGCATTTCCGCTGGAAGTAAGAGCCCCGGCCTCCCGACCTCCAACGCGATCTCCGGCACGGCTTCTGACCTGCTGAAACGCCTTCCGTCGGTTTCCGGCGTCTTCCGCCGTTACTCGTGCTCGGTTGTGCCGGATCTGTGCCCGGCCCTGAACGATGGATCGCCGGCGCGGCCCTCGCTGAGAGCCCGGTCGCAGGCCGTGAGCGTTGGCCCAGCGTCCGTCCGCCTGTGCGACCTCGGGCACCGCCGCCCGCCCTCGATCGCTGCCTATCCTTCCTTCGTCGTTACTCAGGGCAGCGACGTCATGACCATCGTTGGTATGTTCGCGGGCATGAGTCGGGGGCGGAAGCCGGGCGGTCGCAGCAGCCGCCGGCCACGGTCGGCAGAGGAGCGCGCCGAAGCGATGGCGGCCTACGAACAGTCGGTAGACAGGCTCCAGCACTCGGCGTACCGGAACCTGCGGCAGACCATCGCCAACGCGGCCATCTTCTTCGCTGTGGTCGCCACCTACATGATCGTTATCGGCGAGGTCACTCCCGCGAGGCTGCCATGGTACGCGGCCTCGATCATCGGCGGGGCGCTCGGGCTGAGCACCTACGCCGTGCGGAACCCACGGCCCCGCCTCTACCTGCTCGCTGCCGCTGTCACCCTCGCGGTCGTCGGCCTGGCCGGCGCCTTCATCGTCGAATAGGCATCGGAATGACACTGGTCGTCGAGCCCAACGCGGTAGCAGGTTTCGCGCGGCAGGTCGACCGCGCAGCCGGGGACGTGTGGGATATCCGCAGCTACTTCAACCGCCACGCCGAAGCCGGAACCGGGGGCGAAGAGTTCAGCATCGCCAAAGCAGGACACGAACACGCCGTCGAGGTCATCAATGCCACCCTCAACCGGCTCGCCTGCCTCCTGGAGGCATCTGCCCCCGAACTACAAGCAGCCGCCGGCTACTACCGCACCACCGACCTCGCCGCCGCCAACCGCCTCGACCGCACACTGCCCGTGGCAGTCGACCGCTGCATCACCCCACTGGAACTTGAGCTGGCGAACAACCCCTGCGCCCCAGCGAACTTCGTCGACCCTCGCGACGTCCACGGACACCTGACCCCGCCTGGCGAGCCGGACAACCCGTCCAACGCCCTGGGGTGGATGGACTACCTGAGCCCGTCGTCCTGGGCCAACAGCGCCTTCGACATCGTCTTCGGGTTCAACCCCATCGAGAAGATCCAACACCGCGTCTTCGGCGACTGGGAATCCCTCGCCGCCATGGCACCCGTCATCAGCAACGTCGGCGGCGCGCTGCACGACCTGGCGTACAACGTCCAGTCCGGCGCCACCACCCTGCACCCTCAATGGCAGGGTGTCGCCGGCGACGGAGCCTTTCGCTACTTCACCACCACCGCCAACGCCGTCTCCAACCTCCGGGGCCCCCTCGGCCGCATCAGCAAGGCTTACCAGGAGATGGCCGACGCCGTCTGGTCCGCCGGCGAAGCCCTCGGAGGCGTCGTCAAAAGCATGCTGGACGCCGCCATCATCGCCGGCATCAGCGCCGCCGCAGGAACCGTCACCGCCAAAACCGGCGTCGGCGCAGTCGTCGGCTACGGCCTCGCCGCCGCCGAAGTCGGCAACATGCTCCGACTCTGGGGCCAAGCCACCAAACTCTGCCAACAACTCACCGCCGCCGTCCTCGCCTTCCGCGCCACCCTCAACCGTGAACTCAGCGACCTCGACACCGTCGCCCTTCCCGCGCTCCCCGACGGCGGCCGTTACGACCACCCCCTCGCCGGAGCGAAGGCCTAGCCTCATGGATGACATCGACGACATCGCCGGCGGCGACGAGCACCGAGCAGGTGCGCTACGAACGGCCCTCGACCAGCTCCGCCACAGCCCCAACCCCGTGCTTCGCGAGATGGCTGCCGCCGTCCAGAACGGGGAGCTTGGCCTCCGGGAGGCCGTCGCAAGCAACACCTACGGCAACGAACTCGCCCAACCCTTCCGCACCTTCTGGCAGACCTACCAGGAGATGGCGCCCGACGAGCGCGATCGCCTCACCGAGCACGACCAGAACTGACCTTGGCATTACGAGCCAGCTGCTGGCACCTGCTCCCGTGGTTGCTTGCCGCGCGCCACCTGGCGTCCGGGCTCGCGATCGTTCGCCCTTGCCCGTCAGCTTGGCTGCTCCTCGGCAGTTGGGCGGGCTCAGAGCCCCGGCGCACCTTCCAGCGGCAACAGCGCCCGACGCCTGCTCACACGGCGTCTCGGTCTGCCACGGCTGCTCGCTGGTTCGCAACATTTCACGATGTCTTGTGCCCCTGTGTGCCCCGGCCGCCAGGCCGTCTCCTGGGCGACAGTGGTCGAGGCTGGTCCGCCTACAGTCGGCTGGTGGAATTCGGGACCTTCGCTGGCTTCGGCCTGCTGCTATGTGCGGGATTTGCCTGTGTCTTCCTCATCGCCGCTGTTGGGCTGCTCGCGGCCTGGTGGAAGCCCAAGGACTGACGGGGCCAACCTCAGCTTGGGAAGCGGATGGATCTGGACGGCCCGTTCACCGCCCACCGCTCAAACTCGACCTTGGGTTCCTACAGGCGTCAGGCAGGAGCCCGTGGTGGCCCATGTTGACCGCTACTGCGGGCACGGATCGGGCACGTGCCGACGCGACAGCTGTCACTCGTCCCACCACACACGCAGCAGGTACGTGGCACCCGCGCGCCGAAGACGCTGGGCCAGAAACTCGTCGAGCTTGCCTACCTGTGCCCGCAAGTCACGTCGCGCTCGAACGGGAAGCATCAGAATCGCCTGTTCAAGACTCCGTCGGCCAAAGTCTGGGGGACCGCAGCAGTCGCAGTCTGGGTACCCGAAGAAGTCGCCCTCGTCCCCGACGAGATCGGCTTGCTCGAGTCGATTCACCGGCCCTTTGGCGACCCGGCGCCACCGCGCGTAAGCGTTCTCGACATCCTTCGGATACAGGCGCTGCCGCTCCAAGCGGGCGATCGCAGCTGTCGTTCCACGAGAAAGACCAGGGATCCGGGAGGTGTTCTTGCCCGCCCACCAGCTCGACAACTGACGCTGGCGTAGGGTACTCGGCCGTCTACGCGGCATGACTCCTTCGGTTGGACATGCCGCTCATGGTGATCGTTTTCCGCGGACTCCGCAAGTCCGAAGAGGCGACGCGCAAGTGGCGACCCCTCGCTTGTAAGTTCTGGGCGCTCCGTCCGGCGGAGTCCGTCCGCGTCCGCGACCTCGGACGGCTGTCTGCGTCCGGCCGGCGGCGGCTGCCCTCCTCTCGGCACGTTGCTGTCACTGCTGCTGTCAGCGACCTCCGCGCGAGAGCGATCAAATCCGGCGTCGAGGTTCCTTCCCGGGAGCGTCGCCGTACGGGAGCGAGACGCCCAAGGCTCGCCAGAGGTCGTAGAGCACCCGCCCGAGCCTTTCGCTGTCGTCACTCGACAACTGAGCGATGGGCATGCCGGCGGCCTGGTGCTCGCCGATGTTGTAGATCAGGTCCGCGAGCGACGTGGCTGTCCGTCGGTCAAGGCGAAGAACAACTTCCTCAGGCATGTCCCGCACCCTACGGCTATCTGACAGCCCAGCCACGGTCCCGACGGCCCGTCCACGGCCCGAAGTCGGTGAGTTGAAGCGGAACTTAGGCCGCCTCGCCCGTGATCTGCGGAGACCTGGTTGGCGCGCTGTTCAGGCCCACTCCTGGGCTCACGTCGTCGATGGCTGGTTGCCGACGTCTCACAGTGTCTTGTGCCCCGTGTGTGCCCCGGCGGACTCCTTGCCCCCAGGCAACCAGCACGACTCAGTGACCTGCTGCATCAATGACACGCGAGCTGGGCAGACTGTCCTCCCATGTCCAAGCTCGTCCGTCGACGTTCGTCCCGATCGTCACCCAGATAGTCACCCACCGCTCGTGGTCGGCCCGATCGATAGTCTCCCCCACATGCCTGACGCCAGCATCGAGACTCAGCAGACGTACGACGTGATCGCCTCGACGTACACCCGAGTCAACTCGGCCGTCGACTCCCGGCTCTTGGAAGACATCGCCTTGCTGACCGCGCGCCTGTCACCAGGAGCCACGGTGGCCGATGTCGGTTGCGGTCCCGGGCGTGAGATTGCGCTACTTCAAGAGCATGGCTTGCGGGTAATCGGCTTGGACCTGTCCTTCGGCCAACTACGAACCGGAGGCCAACCCGGCGTGGCCCAGGCCGATATGCGGCGACTTCCGCTGCAGTCAGACTCGGTTGACGCGATCTGGTGTCAGGCAGCGCTGTTGCATGTTCCTCACCGAGAAGTACCCGCAGTCCTAGACCAGTTTGCCCGTACTCTCCGCCTTGGCGGTCAGCTCTACCTGAACGTGACCGAAGGCGACGGTGAGGGCTGGGAGATCGCATCCAATTATGGCTCCGACCGTCGACGCTGGTTCACCTTTCATCAGCTCTCGGGTTTGACCGGCCTACTCACCGCCGCCGGCTTCGAGGTCCACCACGTGACTCGAACCCAGGCCAGCAGAACCTGGCTTGCCGTCCACGCTCACCGAGTGAACACCAGCACGCTTTCTTGACCCTTACCTCGGACACGCATCAGGCACGCCCACAGACTGCGCGTTGTTGCCATCCCGATGCTCCTATGGAGGTCAAGGGGTGAGGGCGGCGAAGTCTGCGCGTAGGGCGGTGTAGACGTCGCGGACGATGTAGCGCTTGAGGCAGCGGAGGATCTCTTGCTTGCTGAGGCCTTCGGTGATGCGTCGTTGCTGGTAGGCGCGGGTGCGTTGGTCGTAGCGCAGGCGGCAGAGAGCGATGGTGTGTAGGGCGTGGTTGGCGCCGCGGTCGCCTCCCCGGTGCAGGCGGTGGCGGCGCACTCGTCCGGAGCTGGCGGGGATGGGTGCTGCTCCGCAGAGGTGGGCCAGGGCTGCTTCGGAGCGCAGCCGGTCGGGGTTGTCGCCGGCGGTGGTGAGTAGCTGAGCGGCGACGTCGGTGCCGACGCCGAACAGGGCGCTGGTGCGTGGTGCGGCCTGGCGGACCAGCGGTGCCAGCTGCCGGTCGAGAGTGGTGATCTCCTCGGTGAGTGCGACGACCCGTCGGGCGAGTCCGGCCAGTGCGGCTGCGGTGGCGTGTTCCGGGTCGTTGAGCTTGGTCGGGTCGATGGTGAGGGCGGTGCAGCGTGTGACCAG
>NZ_JBFABB010000128.1:0-18654 GCF_040640035.1 Micromonospora sp. NPDC023633
GGGCGGCCGGGCGCGCGGCAGTGGTGGCGCCCGCGCCGGACCCGGCCCTGGCCCGGGTCGCGCTGGGGACCATGTCCCGCCGCGACGACGGTACGGCGTACCTCTCCGGCTGGACCGCCCGCGACCTGCGGGTGCTCGCCGCGAGCCTGGAACTGCGCGGCGTCGCCGGGCTGCGGAAGGCGGACCTGGTCGACCGCATCGTCGACCGCACCATCGGCTTCCGCCTCGCCTCCGCCGCCATCCGCCGGCGCTGACCCGGACGGCGTGCGTCATCCGACGGCTCAGATCCGGCTGAGGTCGCCGCGCGCCTAGGCTGGCTCCGTACCGGCGGGTCGAGGAGGTCGTGTGGACAGGTGGGTCGCGCTGCTGCGCGGGGTCAACGTCGGCGGCGCGAAGGTCGCCATGGCCGACCTGCGCCGGCTGGTCACCGGCCTCGGCCACGACGACGTGAAGACGTACCTGCAGAGCGGGAACGTGGTCTTCGGCAGCACGGTGCGCGACGCCGACGCGCTGGCGCGGGGCATCGAGCGGGCGATCGCCGACGATCTGGGGCTGACGGTGCCGGTGCTGGTGCGCAGCGGCCGGGAGCTGGCGGCGGTGGCCGGCGGCAACCCGTACGCCGACCGGGAGGACGACCCGACGCGGCTGCTGGTGGTCTTCCTCACGACCGCGCCCGGCCGGTCCGCCGTGGACGCCCTGACCGCGCCCGACGGGGAGAACGTGGCGTTCACCGTCGGCGGTCGCGAGGTCTACCTGCACTATCCCGACGGCGGCTACGGCCGGTCGAAGTTCACCAACAACCACCTGGAGAAGAAGCTCGGCGTGGTGGCGACCACCCGCAACTGGCGGTCGGTGAGCGCCCTCGCGAAGCTGGCGACTCCCTGAGTGGTCGCGACCGGGATCGGCGGCGGGGTGGTGGGCCGCAGGCCGGCCGAACTGGCCGGCTGAGCAGACGGTCGGGGCGCGCCGAACCCTGCCTGGCGGCGCGCCTCGACCGTGTGGCGTCCGGTCAGCTCAGGTCGACCCGGATCAGGCTGGTGCCCCGGGTGGTGAAGAGGGCACGCACGCCGTCCGTGACCACCTCCGGGGCGCCGAACCAGGACTGGTTCAGCCCGTCCGCGAGGACGGTCAGCGCCGGCCGGCGGCGGCCCACCGGCGCCGTCCAGAGGCGGGTCCCGTCGACGCCGAAGACCCGGTCGTCGATGACGGCCAGCTTGCCGCCGGCCGCGCCGACGTCGACCCGCCAGAGCACCTCGCGGGTACGCGGGTCCACCGCGAAGAGTTCGCCCTCGCTGGTGACGCCGACCAGCACCCGGCCGATCAGCTTCAGGTCCACGATGACGCCGCCCGAGGTGGGCTCGACGAGCCAGGCCAGACGCTCGGTGCGGTAGTCGAAGTAGCCGAGCCTGGCCCGGCTGGTGGTCGGGGTGGTGCCGTAGCCGTTGCGGATGCTGCCGCCGAGGAAGACGCCGTGCGGGTCGGGGCAGAGGGACTGCACGGTCTGGTCCGGCAGGATGCCCCGCCAGCTGCGGACTCGTTGCCCGTCGTAGATGTTGAGCGCGCCCTCCCAGCGGCCGTAGTCCGGCTCCGTGGACATCAGCACCAGGCCGCGGCGCCGGTCGACGGTCAACGACGTCGGCCGGGTCTGTTCCTGGTCGGCGTCGACCCGGGCCACCTCGGTGGCGACCCGCCCGTCGACGGGCAGGGTGAGGTAGCGGGCCAACGTGTAGACGCCCATGTGCACCTCGCCCCGGTACGCCTCCATGTCCTTCGCCTCGCCGCCGAACGGCACCCGGAAGGTGTCGAAGGCCGGGGTGGCCTCGGTTGAGACGACCTGCACGCCGAGGGTGCCGCCGACCACGATCCGGTCGCCCGCGTGGCAGAGCGACATCGGCCGTTCCGGGGTGGGGGCGAGGTCCGGCGAGCTCATGTCCAGCGCCTCGGTGGTGTTGGCGTCCAGGTCGTAGAAGATGCCCCCGGCGGTCTGCACGCTCCAGAGCCGGCCGTCGTCGAGGAAGCCGATCCGGACGTTCGACGCCTCCGCGATCGGGACGCCGACCAGGGTGGGCGCGGTGTCGCCGAGCCGGAACCGGTAGAGCGATCCGCTCGGGCGGGTGGTGTAGAAGATCTCGTCGCCGCGACTGGTGATGCCGACGACGAACGAGTCGTTCGGGGTCCTCAGGATCTGGTGGCGGCTGTGGTCGCGGGTGTCCACGACGAGGATCTCGGCCGTGGGCGAGATGCCGACGACGAGGTGGTCGCCGGCGAGGTGGCAGACCGCGCCGAAGGTGCGGTCGCGCAGTTCGGCGGGGAGGATGTCCGCGCGGGTGCCGGTGGCCCGGTCGTAGGCGACGAGTCCGGCGCGGGATCCGATGCCGCAGTAGACGGTGGTGTCGGTGGCGACCAGGTCGCGTACGTAGGTGTCGTCGGGGTCCATCCGACCGTGGTCGGTGGCCTGGCCGGTCGCCGGGTCGTACTCCCAGACCTTCGCGGAGGGGTAGGTGCCGACGAAGACCCTGCCGTCCGGGGACGCCTTGACGGTCCAGCCGACCTCCTCCTTCAGGTCGAGCACCCGGGTCACGTCCAGGGTGACGGTGTCCACCTTGAACAGCAGACCGGGAGAGTACGAGGAGACGAAGAGGTCGGTGCCGACCGCGTCGATGCCCCAGAGACCGGGCGCGTCGGGAATGAGTGCGGTCTTGGTGATCCGCCGCTGGGTCAGGTCGTACGCGGCGACCCGGGTGGGCAGGATCTGCCGGGTGGCGAACCAGATCTCGTCGCCGACGCGGACGCCGTTGCCGAAGTTGAGCACCCGGGAGGCCGGGCCGAGGTCGGTGATGGCGACGTCGAAGGCCTTGCCGAATTCGCCGTCGGGGGCGGCGACGGCCGCCCGAGGAGATACGGCCGCTGCCGTTACCGCACCGAGCCCGGCGAGCAGTGCCCGCCGCGAGAGATGTGCCGACATTTGCGCCCTTCCGGCTGGGTTCACACTGAGCCGACCAAAGCCTCCACAGTTACGGCCCTGACCGTTAACCGGGAACCATATGACCAGTAGAGTCGACCGTCAACGGGTGGCCCATACCGGCGTGCGGTCGCGGCCCGGGGCCGCGACCGCACCGTCCCCGTCAGAAGTGGTACGCGGTGTGGTACTCGGGCACGACCACCCGGCTGCGCGGGGACACCCGCCGCACCGCCGCGATCAGCCCGTCCAGCCGCTCGCGGTCCGTCGGCGCGACGGGCACGGGGTTGCGCAGCTCGGTCTCGAAGTTGTCGAAGTGCACCGGCACCACCACCTTCGGCCGGTCCAGGGCGTCGAGCAGCCGCTCGGCGTAGTCGGCGGTGGCGGTGCTGCTCGGCAGCGCCACCATGGCCACGTCGGGGGCCAGCCCGGTCAGGTTCCGCTCGGCGAAGTCGCTCGCGCCCATGAAGAACACCGACGGGCCGTCGGCCACCCGCAGCTGGTAGGCGAGGGTGTCGCCCTCGGGCAGGTCGGCGATGGTCTCCGGCTTCGTCGGCGGGCTGACCCGGACGCCGGGAAAGGCCATCGAGTACGACCTGTTGCGGCTGTGCAGGGAGCTGACCACCTCCACGGTGTACGCGCCGAAGTCCAGCACCTCCCCGCCCCGCACCGGGCTGAGCTGACCCGACGGCAGCCCGTACGCCAGCCCGAGGTGGTAGGCGGTGAGCGTCCCGACGACCCGGGCGCCGGTGCGGCCGGCGATGTGGGGCACGTCCATGTAGTGGTCCCAGTGGGTGTGCGTGACGAGCACCGTCTCGGCCCGGTCCACCAGGGAGTCCACGACGTCGGTGCGGACCTCCAGCTTGGCGGCCTGGTTGAAGGCGCCCCTGAACAGCCCGGTGTCGATCCGGCTGAGGAAGGGGTCGACCAGGACGGTCCGGTCGCCGATGTCGACGCGCCAGGCCGACGTACCCCACCAGCGGAAGCTGACCGGGCCGCGGCGCCCGGAGATCGGCGCGGCGGCCGCCGGCGCGGCGTGCGCGGGCCCGGTGCGGGCGGTGCCGGCGGCGAGCCCGCCGGCGGTGACCAGCGCGGTGCTGGCGGCGGCGTCGCGCAGGAAGCGGCGGCGGTCGAGGTTGGGCATGCGGAACTCTCCCCGTCGTGGTGCTGATCGGTCGGGCCGAGCCAATCAGCACGACCCCCGCCCGGTCCAAGATCCATGCCCGACACGGTCGATACCCGTCGGCATATCGGACCAGCTCAGCGGGGTGTTCGGCGGCGCGTGGCAGCCGGAAACTCAGGCGGCGCGCAGGGCCTCTACGGCGGTCCGGGCGGCCTGGCCCATCGCCAGGTCCACGTCGATGCGGCGGGTGGCGAGCTGCGTGGCGCGGACGAAGACGGCGATGGCGTACCGGCCGCCGTCGGGGTACTCGGCCACGCCGGCCTCCAGGTGCAGGCCCGGCAGGGTGCCGGTCTTGCCGGCCACCCGCACGCCGGGCGGGAAGCCGGCGGCCAACCGGGTCCAGAAGAGCTGCCGGGCCATCCAGCCCCGGACCATCGCGCACGCCTCGGGCGGGCCGGCCTCGTCCCGCCAGACGAGGCCGAGCAGCCGGGTGATCTCCCGTGCGGTGCTCGACGTGGTGTGCGCGGGGTCGAACATCCGCATCGCGCGGACCCGCTCGGGCGGCAGGGTGGGGAAGATCCGGGCGAAGTCCGCCTCGGTACGCGCGCCGACGTCGGCGAGCATCGTCTCGACCAGGTGCCGGGGGCCGCCGACGATCCGGGTACGCGGCAGCCCCAGCTCGGCGGCGAGCATCGGCAGCACGTCCACCCCGACCCGGCGCAGCAGCAGGTCGGCGGCGGTGTTGTCGCTGACCGACATGGCGAAGTAGGCCAGGTCCCGCAGCGACACCTCGGCGTCGTCGGCGCAGCCGGCGATCCCCCACCCGCCGAGCCGGTCGTCGGCGGTGACGAGGACCCGTTCCCGGGGATCGAGCTGCCCGGCGACGACCTGCCGGGCGAACTCCAGCACCAGCAGCACCTTGAAGATCGAGGCGATCACCACCTGCTCGTCCGCCCGCACCGCCACCTCCCGCCGACCACCGGACCGCCCCGGCCCCGCGCCGCCGGGCCACCCGGGCCCCGCGCCGCCGGACCTCCCGGGCCCCGCGCCGCCGGACCTCCCGGGCGCCGCTCCGTCGCCGGCCCCGTCGAGGCCCTCGTCGACCGCGTCGAGGTCGACGACGTGCAGGCAGCCGGTGACCCCGACCCGTTCGAAGATCTCGCCGATGCGCTCTGTCGCCACCTGCGCACGGTAGCCGCCGCCCCCGGCCGGCGTCGGGGCGCTGGCGTAGGGTCCGGCCGTGGACCTGCTCCGGCACCTGCGGCACTTCGTGGTGGTCGCCACCGAGCTGCACTTCGGGCGGGCCGCCGAACTGCTCGGCATGGCCCAGCCGCCGCTGAGCCAGTCGGTGCAGCGCCTGGAGCGGGAGCTGGCGGTCGAGCTGTTCGACCGCTCCCGGCGGCAGGTGCGGCTGACCACCGCCGGCCAGTTGCTGCTCGGCGAGGCCGAGGAACTGCTGGCCGGCGAGGGGCGGCTGCGCAACCTGATGCGGCAGGTGCGCGAGGGGGTGTCGGGGGTGCTCCGGGCGGGGGTGCCGCCGGAGACGCCCGCGGTGACCCTGCGCGAGCTGCTCGACCGGCTGACCGGGCGCGCCCCCGGGCTCGACGTGGACCTGCACGAGCTGACCAGCGGCGAGCAGGAGCGGATGCTGGGCGAGGGACGGCTGGACGTCGGCCTGCTGCACCACCCCGTCACCGACGACGGGCTGCGCCTCGGCGCCGCCGTCGACGTACCGCTGGGGGTGTTGCTGCCGCGCGCCTCGGCGCTGGCCCGGGGCCGGCAGGTCGAGCTGGCTGCGCTGGCCGGCCTGGACCTGGTCACCGCGCCCCGCGCCACCGCGCCCGGCTGGCACGACCACCTGCTGAAGGTCTGCCGCCGGCACGGGTTCACGCCCCGACGGGTCCGCCCGGCGCGGAACCCGGAGTTCCTCTTCGGGCTGGTGCTGGCGGGCGGCGGGGTCGCCGTCGAGCCGGCGGCGACGGCCCGCCGGGAGCCCCGGATCGCCTGGCGGCCGATCGCCGGGTCGCCGCTGGTCCGGCGCACCTCGGCGGCGTGGCCGCGCCGGGCCGCGCACCCGGCCGCGCCGATGTTCGGGCAGCTCGCGGCGGAGGTGCTGGCCGACGGGTCGGAGCCCCCGGCGCCGCCGCCCACGCCGGCGCCCCGCCCCTGGCCGGTGCTCTTCGACGAGTCGGCCTGAGCCCGGGACCACCGCGCCTGGCAGGGGCCCGCCGGGCTACGCGGTCAGGTCGATCCGCCAGTCGTTCGAGCGCATCAGGTGCCCGGGCGGGAACTCGAACTCGGTCTCGCCGAGCAGGGTGAAGCCCGCCTTGCGGCAGACCGCGTTCGACGGGGCGTTGTCGACCGACGGATAGGCGTGCGCGAAGCGGTGCGTCCGCCGGGCGCGGGCCACCGCCACCGCCGCGCGCACCGCCGCGGTCGCCAGGCCCCGGCCCTGCCATCCGGGCAGGATCGCCCAGCCCAGCTCGTAGACCTGCTGGTCGCGCCACTCGCGTTCCCAGTAGCCGACGCTGCCCACCCGGGCCCCGTCGGGCAGCACCACGGCGTACATGCAGCCCTGACCCGTGTCGCCGAAGCGCACGTAGCGCCCGTGCCGAGCGACCACCTGCTCCTCGGTCTCCGGCCCGCCGGTGTGTGCCCGGACCTCCGGTGCGTTGAGCTGCCGCAACAGGCCGAGGTCACCCTCGCCCCAAGGCTCTATGCGCGCGTCGGTCACCGTGTCGCCCTCTCCCCCGGCATCGTGGCCCCCTCTCCCCCGGACGCAGTCAAGCAGCCACCACCGACACTCCGGCGCCCACCCGCGGGGGCGCCTCGCGGGGCCGCCAGATCGGATCTCGCGGACCGCCGGCCGGCGTCTCGCGCCTGTCGGGTGGGACCGGAGCCGGGAGGGGGAACCATGACACCGCTGCGCCTCGCCGTCATCATCGGCCGCGAGGGACGGACGGGCGACCGGATCGGCCGCTGGTTCGTCGACCGGGCACGGCGGCGCGACGGGCTGGCCGTGACGGTCGTCGACCTCGTCGACCACGACCTTGCCGGGAGCCGTCCGGCGGAGCCGACTCCCGCGATGCGGTCGTTCGTCGCCCAGGTGGCGCGGGCGGAGGCGTTCGTCGTGGTCACCGCCGAGTACAACCACAGCTTCCCGGGCTCGTTGAAACAGGCGATCGACCACGCGTACGACGAGTGGCAGGCCAAACCGGTCGGCTTCGTGTCGTACGGGTGCGGTTCCATCGGCCAGCACGCGGTCGACCAGCTCCGGACGGTATTCACCGCGCTGCACGCGGTCACGATGCGCGACGTCGTCGGTGTCGACCTGCTCGACGGCGAGCCGGCGCCCCCGGCGGCCGACCGGTGCGAACGCGCCGCCGACGTCCTGCTCGACCAGCTCCGCTGGTGGGGCCTGGCGCTGCGCGACGGTCGCGCCGCCCGCCCGTACGTCTCCTGAACGTGTGACACATGAGGAAGGTAGGGAGCATGAAACGCACCACCGGCCTGGCCATCGAGGCCGAGGGCCTGACCCGGTCGTTCGGGGACACCCGGGCGCTCGCCGGCATGGATCTCCAGGTCCCCGCCGGCACCGTCTACGGGCTGCTCGGCCCGAACGGCGCCGGCAAGACCACGGCGGTACGCGTGCTGGCGACGCTGCTGCGCCCCGACGGCGGACGGGCCCGCGTCTTCGGGCACGACGTCGTCGCCGAGGCCGACGCGGTGCGCGCCCGGATGAGCCTGACCGGCCAGTACGCCTCCGTGGACGAGGACCTGACCGGGCTGGAGAACCTGATTCTCCTCGCCCGCCTGCTCGGGCACCGCAAGCCGGCCGCCCGAGAGCGGGCGGAGAGCATGCTCGCCGCGTTCGGCCTGACCGAGGCGGGCGACCGGCAGGTCAAGAAGTACTCGGGCGGCATGCGGCGGCGCATCGACATCGCGGCGAGCATCCTCAACACCCCCGACCTGCTGTTCCTCGACGAGCCGACGACGGGGCTGGACCCGCGCAGCCGCAACCAGGTGTGGGAGATCGTCCGGGCCGTCGTGGCGCACGGCACGACCGTGCTGCTGACCACGCAGTACCTGGACGAGGCCGACCAGCTCGCCGGCCGCATCGCGGTGGTGGACCACGGCCGGGTGATCGCGGAGGGCACCCCGGGCGAGCTGAAGTCCTCGGTCGGCTCCGGCACCGTCCACCTGCGACTGCGCGACCCGGGGCAGCGGCCGGACGCGGAGAAGCTGCTCCACGCGGCGCTCGGCGTGCCGGTGCAGCTCGAACCCGATCCGGTCGCGCTGACCGCGCGGGTCGGCGGGGACGGCAGCGACCTCGACGCCAGCGAGCAGGCCGCCCGCGCGCTCGGGGACCTGGCCCGCGCCGGCATCGTCGTCGACGACTTCTCCCTCGGTCAGCCGAGCCTGGACGAGGTCTTCCTGGCCCTGACCGACCACCCCGCCGTCGTGGCCGACGAGCGGGACGACCAGCTGGAGGCAGCCCGATGAGCAACGCCACCACGACCGGGCGCGCCCCGACCGTCTACGTACCGTCGGCGGAGGCGCTCTCCACCGTCCTCGCGCCCGGCGCGCGACCGCCCAGGCCCAGCGCCCTGTCGGCGTCGCTCGCGTTCGGCTGGCGCGCGCTGCTGAAGATCAAGCACGTGCCGGAGCAGCTCTTCGACGTGACGGCGTTCCCGATCATCATGGTGCTGATGTTCACGTACTTGTTCGGCGGCGCCCTCGCCGACAGCCCGCGCGACTACCTCCAGTTCTTCCTGCCCGGCATCATGGTGACGAGCGTCGTGATGATCACCATGTACACCGGGGTCGGGTTGAACACCGACATCGAGAAGGGCGTCTTCGACCGGTTCCGGACGCTGTCGGTCTGGCGACCGGCCCCGCTGGTCGGCATGATCTTCGGCGACGTGCTGCGGTACGTGCTGGCGGCCGTGGTCATCCTCGGCGTCGGGCTGGTGCTGGGGTTCCGGCCCGACGGCGGGCTGCCCGGCGTGCTGGCCGGGATCGGCCTGCTGGTGGTCTTCTCGTTCGCGTTCTCCTGGGTCTGGACGCTCTTCGGCCTCGTCCTGCGCAGCGAGAAGTCCGTCATGGGCGTGAGCATGATGGTGCTGTTCCCGCTGACCTTCCTCAGCAACGTCTTCGTCGAGCCCGCCACGATGCCCGGCTGGCTCCAGGCGTTCGTCAAGGTCAACCCGATCACGCAGCTGGTGGCCTCGGTGCGCGCGGTGATGGCGGGGACGTCGGACCCGTCGGCCACGATGTGGACGCTGCTGTGGAGCGCCGGCTTCGTGGTGGTCTTCGGCACCCTGACCATGTACCGCTACAACCGCCGCTGATCCTGCCGACGACGGGCACCGCCACGGAGGTGGTGGTGCCCGTCGTCGTTCCGTGGGCGGCTAGGAGTCGACCCGGACGGTGGTCACCGTGCCGCCGGCGGCGGTGACGCGCACCTCGGTGGCGTCGGCGGGCAGCAGCGCCGCGCCACGCCCGGCGTCGTGCCACCGCCCGGCGCCGACCCGGTAGCTCAGCGCCGCGCCCTCGGCGACGACGAGGACGCCCTGCCCGTCCGGCAGCCGCAGCCGCACCGGCAGCGGTGCGGTCCAGTCGACGAACCCGCTGGCCACCGGCTGGAAGGGCGCGCCGCCGTGGGCGAGCAGTGCGATCGCGCGGGCGGGGTCGTCGTCGTGCTGGATGGTCTTCAGCAGCAACTGCCGGCCGTCGGGGGCCGCCCCGTAGACGGTCAGGCTGGGAGAGCCCCCAGCCCGGTGGGTGCCGCCGTGATCGACGTAGGCGGCCAGCGCGTCCGTCGCGAAGAAGTCCCTGCCGACCTGCGCGGCGGGGGCGTCACCCCACACCCGGTCCGCGCCGGGCAACGTGTAGGTGACCGACCGCGGCTGCGGACTGGCCTTCCGGTCGGCGAAGAGGACGTCGGTCGCATTGGCGATGTGGACGGCGGTCGTCGCGCTGACCGGCTGCCTGACCAGGGCGACTGTCACCCTGCCGCGCTGCGGCGGCACCGACAGCACGGCGGCCCCGTCCCGGAAGGCCACCGGCTGGAAGGTGCGTTCGATCCGGCCGTCGGCGGCGTACCGGAGCGTCGGTGAGAACTCCACCGGGTGTCCGGCGTCGCGTACGACCAGCACGTCGCGGCGCGGCCCGAGCAGCACGGCCGACGAATTGCCGTCGGTGACTTCGGTGACGGTCTCCAGCGTCATGACCCGCGGCCCTGCGGCGGTGGGCTCGACGAACGCGGCGTAGCCGATCGTCCGGTTGCCGGCCGGCTGCCACACCTCGCGGGTGACGTCGGCCCGTTGCGCGACGTAGGCGGCGGGCCCGGCCGGAGTCTTCCCCGCCCAGACCACGTGCGGATCGCCCGCCCAGACCACGTGCGGATCGTCACCGTCGAACCCGGCGTCCCTCGCCTGCTGCCGCCACGCCTGGCGAACCTGTCGCAGATACGCTTCGTCGCCGGCCAGGTCGCCGCGGGTGGGTTCGTCGAACAGCGGCGAGGCGACCTCCACCGCCGCCCCGTCGTCCCGGAGGTGAAGCGCGCCGCCGACGGGTACCGCCACCACGGCCGCGCACAGCGCGGCCAGGACCGCTCGACGTCGCAGCAACCGGCGACGCCCACCCCGTCGCACGTCGTCGAGCAGAGTCGGCGGGCCGACGAGGTCGTCGGTCACCCGACGCAGGACGCCCCGCACGTCACTCTCTTCGATGGTCATCGCGCACTCCTGGTGTCGGTCGGGACGGACAGGACGAGAC
Source organism: Micromonospora sp. NPDC023633 (assembly GCF_040640035.1). Taxonomy (NCBI): domain Bacteria; kingdom Bacillati; phylum Actinomycetota; class Actinomycetes; order Micromonosporales; family Micromonosporaceae; genus Micromonospora; species Micromonospora sp. NPDC023633. Next base: position 10,863 of record NZ_JBFABB010000128.1, read on the forward strand.
TTGACCCGGCCAGCGCCTCCCGGAGGTGGGCGAGGCCCCGGGAGGCGTGGCTCTTCACGGTGCCCTCGGAGCAGCGCAGTGCCCCGGCGACGTCGGCGACCGAGAGGTCCTCCAGGTAGCGGAGCACGACGGCGGCGCGCTGCCGGGGCGGCAGGGTACGCAGCGCCGCGACGACCGCCTGGCGCAGCGCGATGTCGTCGGCGTGGTCCCGGGCGACCCCGTCGTTGTCGCCCAACGCCTGCTCCGGCCGCCGGACCCGCCGCCGCCACCGGTTGATCGACCGGTTGACCAGGGCCCGCCGGGCGTACGCCTCCGGGGAGGTGCGCACCCGGCGCCAGCGCACGTACACCTGCTCCAGTACCTCCTGAAGCAGGTCCTCGGCCGCGTGTCGGTCGCCGGTCAGCAGGTAGGCCACCCGCAACAGCGCCACCGACCGGGTACGGACGAAGTCGTCGAACTCCGCGCCATGCGCGTCTCGCATCTGGCCCCTCCCGCTCTCTCAGTCAGCAAGACACCGCGGAGGGCTGCGGGGTTTACCGGCTCTCGATGCCGGCGATCGACCGGTGTCCGGGGGCTAGAGGCGCCAGGGCAGTGGCTCGGGCGGGAGGTAGCGGCAGGTGCCGCCCGTGGTGACGGTGTCGCGCAGGTGGGCGGCGAGGCCCGGGTGGCGCTGGTCGAGCTTGCGCAGCGCGTCCCGGATGCGGGCGGTCACCGTCTTGCGGGCCCGCTCGGCCTGGTCGCCGAGGCGGCGGCTGCGGCCGGCCAGCCCGGCGGCGGCGCGCAGCTCGGCGAGCAGGGCGCCCCGCTCGGCGTCGAGGTCGGCCATCCTCCGCTCGTCGCCGCGCTCGGCGGCCCGGTCGATCTCGTCGTCGAGACGCTCCAGGTGCCGCCGGTAGCGGGCCTTCGCCTCGTCGTCGAGGACCGGATCGCCGCCCATCCGGCGGGCCGCCACGAGTTCCGGCCCGGCGGCCGGGTCGAGCAGTTCGACCGCCGGGACGTCGACGCCCGACCGGCTCAGCAGCACATGCAGGTCGCGCAGCCCTTTCGCGTCGGGCAGGTGCACCACCACGCCGGCGTAGGCGAGCTGCCAGACCGGCCCGTCGCGACGGAAGCCGTACGCCTGCCCCGGCTGCTGCCCCACGACGGACGGATGCGGCCCGGCGGCGACCGCCTGCGCGGCGTGCGGTCCGGTCACGACCGCCGGCGGCCCGACGGTGACGGCCCACGCCGGATCCGGACCGGGGGTCGGGGCGACGGGCGGCACCTCGGCCTCCGTCGGTAGCGTGCCGGCCGGGCGACGGGTCACCTGGCGCATGCCGAGGTCGGTGGCGTCGCGGGCGGTGGTGGCGCGCAGCGCGGCGGCGGCCGCCGCGTCGCCGGGGCGGTCCCGCCCGGTCAGCGCGTCGGCCAGCGCGGCGCGGGCCAGGACCGACCACGGGCGGGCGCCCAGCCGGTCGGCGGAGTCGCGGGCGGCGGAGAACCCGGCCACGGCGTCGTCCCAGCGTTCCTGCGCGGCGTCGACGAGGGCCAGCCAGTGGTCGACGGGGCCGCTGAGGTCGCAGCCGAACAGGGCGGACATCCACTGCCCGCGGTGCGGTCGCAGCGCCTCCCGGGCCTCGGCGCAGCGCCGGGGGTCGCGGCTCGCGGCGGCGACCCCGGCGCGCAGCCGCAGCCACAGCGGCGACACCGGTCCCGGGTACGCCGTGCCGGCGGCCTCGATGCCGGTGACCAGCCGTAGGGCCGCCTCGACGTCGCCACGCTCGGCCGCGGTGACGCCCCGCAGGAGTTGGGGATAGGGGTAGTCGGTCGAGGAGAGCTCGGCGAGGAGGGCGTCGACCTCGTCGGACCGGCCCTGCAGGTGCAGCCGCGACCAGCGCAGGTGGTGGCCCATGAAGGCGAAGTCGGAGCTGTCCCACTCGCTCAGGCCGGTCAGCTCGCCGACCAGCTCGTCGGCCCGGGCGAAGTCGCCACGGAACGCCGCGATGATGGCGTCGTCCATGGTGGCGGCGGCCCGGTGCCGGGCGTCGCCCCGGCGGGCGCCGGTGACGAAGGTGGTGAATTCGTCGTGGTAACGGGGGTCGCCCAGCTCCAGCAGCGCGACCCAGCGCAACGCGGTCGCCCAGAGCGCGGTCTCCCGGTCGCCGCCGCGGCGCGCCACGTCCCGGATCTCGGCGGTGATCGCGGCCCGGTCGCGGGCCGAGCCCAGCCCCCACGTGGTGTCGTGGCGGGCCCAGAGGCTGAAGGTGAGCGCCTCGTCGTCGTGCCCGCGCCGGGCCAGAGATTCGGTGGCGGCGATCAGGTCGGTGACGAGCGTGCTGACCGGGACGGCGCCCGCGGACTCGCCGATCAACCGCCGGTACGCCTCCCGCAGCACGCCCTCCGGATCGGTGAGGCGCCCGGGGCCGTCGGTGTGACGGCGGTGGACGACGAGGGCGACACGGGCCAGCACCACCGGATCGTCGACCGCCACGGCCAGCGTGGTGGCCTCGGCGAGCAGCCGCCGGGCCTCCTCGCCCGCGCCCGCGTGGTGCAGCAGCTGACCCAGCTCGATCATGATCTTCACGCGTTGGGCGGGGTCGGCGGCGACCTCCAGCGCCCGGCGGAAATGGACCACGGACTCGTCCACGGCCAGCCGGCCGCCCGCGTCCCGGGCCGCGGCGACCAGCAGCTCGGCGGCGCGGGACGGGTCGAGGTGGGCGCCGGCGAGATGGGCGTGCCGGGCCAGGTCGGCGGGGATCAGCAGCTCGGCGAGCGCCGGTGCGCTCTCGACGGCCCGGACGACCGCGGCGTGCCGGGAGCGCCGGTCGTCGTCGGGCAGCGCGTCGTAGAGGGTCTCCCGCACGAGGTCGTGGACGAAGGCGAACCGGCCGCCGCCACGGGACACCACGAGCCGCGCGGTCACCGCCCGGTCGAGGAGCCGGTCGGCCTGGGCCGCCGGCGTGCCCGCGCAGGCGGCGAGGACCGGGCGGTGGAACTCCCGGCCCAGCACGGCGGCGGCGGTGAGCGCCTCGACGACCGCCGCCGGCAGCTGGGCGAGACGGGCTCGCACCGCCTCCCGTACGCCCGGCGGGATCGCGCCGACCCGGCCGTCGGCACGCCAGATCCGGGCGGTCTGCTCCACGAAGAACGGGTTGCCGCCGGTGCGCCGGTGCACCTCGTCGAGGAGACCTGCGTCGGGTGCCCGACCGGCCGCGCGGGTCATCAGCGCGGCCACCTCGTCGCGGGACAGGCCGGTGAGGGTGAGCGTGGTCGCCTTCGCCACCAGCGGCATCAGCAGCCCGCGCAGCGGGTGGTCGGGTGACTCGACCTCAGCGTCGCGGTAGGTGCCGATCAGCAGCAGCCGCTCGAACCAGGTGTGCTGGGCGGCGAAGCGCAGCAGCCGCATCGAGGCGGGATCGGCCCAGTGCAGGTCGTCCAGCACGACCACGACCGGTCGGCGCTGGGAGACCGCGACCAGCGCGGTGGTCACCGCGTCGTGGAGCGCGAACTCCTCCTGGTCGACGCGGTCGTCGCCGGCCGGGCGGCCGGTCGCCTCGCCGAGCAGGGCCGCCAGCCCCGGCTCGGCCGACTCCCGGGCCAGCGCCCAGTCGTCGGTCGCGCGGCGCAGGCCGCGCAGCACCTGCACCCAGGGCCAGTAGCCGGGCGCGCTGTCGGAATCCCAGCAGGCGGCGCCGAGCACCAGCGCGCCCCGCCGGCGGGCCTCGTCGGCCGCCGCCGTGACCAGCGTCGTCTTGCCGATGCCGGGCTCCCCGGCGACGAGGACCAGACCGCCGTGGCTGGTGGTCACCCGGTCGATCTCGGCGCGCAGCAGACCCGCGGGATGCTCCCGCCCGATGACGGCCTCGTCGTACCGCGGATCCATGACGCCCAGACGGTAGCGAAACGGTGGGACATCGCGTGCCCTTTACGCGGCGGACTTCCTGCCCGGCAGGGCCGACCTCCGGTCGAATGTCCGCTTCGCCGCGCTGTCGAGCTGCCCCGCCGGTGAGACCGTCGCCCGTGCGCGCCGAGCGTCGCCGGCGGGCCTCCATTCCTGGAACGACGGCCCGCGCGCCGAGCCGCCGGCTCCGCCCCACGCGACGACTAGCCCCCGGCGGACCGGGTACGCGGCCCGCATGGGTAGTCACAAGGAGAACAAGCACGATCCCGGCGGCGAGTCGGCGCGCGGCCGACGGCATTCCGGCAGCGGCGCCCGGGGTCACCAGGGTTCGCCCGTCGAGCACTCGCCGAAGGCCCGGCACCTGCGCACCGCGACCGGGTCGGCGGGCACGGAACGCGACCACGACCGGTCCACGGTCGCCCGCGAGGGGCGGGTCCACCGCCAGGGCGGCGCCTGAGCCACCCGCCCAGACCTGCCCGCCGACGCCCACCCCGACGCCGACCCGGTACCCGCTGCCGGGCACGCCGGTTCCCGGCTGGCTGGAGCTGACCTTCACCGACGGCATCCTCGCCCCGGGCGCGTCGTCCGGGCCGATCCAGCTGCGCCACCACCGGCACGGCTGGACCGACATCGACGAGCGCGACGACCCCAGCTGGCGCGCCGCCACCGGCCAGTGGACCGACAACAGCCGGATCACCCTCGACGTCGACGGGGTGCGCGAGTTCGGCGACACGTTCGCCTGACGCCCGGCGACCGCGACCGGCGCGAGCGCGCGGCCGCGACCCGCGCCAACGCGCACGGCCGGCCGGTGGCACCGTCCCGGTCGGACGGCGCCACCGGCCGGCGGCGGTGACTACGCCGTCGCGCAGATGGCGTACGCGGTATTGGTCCAGTTGCCGGTGAACACGTCCTCCTCGTACGCGCCGGAGGTGACGGCGGCCGGGGCGGCGGCCGGGCCACCGTTGGGCCGGAAGTCGTCGACCACGCCCTCGCCCATGATCCCGTTGAGCTCGTAGCCCGCTCCGGTCAGCACCTTCCCGAGCGGGCAGGCCGCCGTGACGCTGTGGAAGTCGTTCGAGTCACTGGGGCTCACCGCGGAGGTGCGGACCAGGCCGGTGAGGGGGTTCGCGCAGATCGCGTACGCCGTCGCGGACCAGTTGCCGGCGAAGGCGTCGGCCTCGTACGCGCCCACGAAGACCGAGGTCGGCGCGGCGGCCACGCCACCGTTCGGCCGGAAGTCGTCGACCACGCCCTCGCCCATGATCCCGTTGAGTTCGTGCCCCGTCCCGGTCAGCACCTTGCCCACCGGGCAGGTCGCCGTGACACTGCGGAAGTCGTCCGAGTTGCTGGCGCTGGACGCCGAGACCCGCACCAGGCCCGCGACCGGGTTGGCGCAGATCGCGAACGCGGTGACGGACCAGTTTCCGGCGAACGCCTCGGCCTCGTACGCCCCGACGGTCACGGCGGTCGGCGCGGCGGCCGGGCCGCCGTTGGGGCGCAGGTCGTCGACCACCGCCTCGCCGGTCGCCCCGTTGAGCTCGTAACCGGTCCCGGTCAGCACCTTGCCCACCGGGCAGGTCGCCGTGACGCTGCGGAAGTCGGTCGAGTTGCTGGCGCTCGTCACGGCGATCCGGACGAGGCCGGGGACGGCGGCCGACGCGGGAGCGGCGGGGACGACCACCACGGCCGCCACGGCGACGCCGAGGACGAGGGTGAGGGCGCGGGGTCGACGCCGGCGGGCTGCTGCCTGAGCTGACATGTGACTCTCCTGTCTGTCGCCTCGGCGATGACCTCCCGCAGCTGTCGGGTTCGACCGGTACGAGGCGTTGCGGTTGACGCGCTCACGCTAAGTAGTCGCCCGACCAGGCATTATCTCCAAACCGACTACGTCGGGTAGTCGACTGATCCGTCCGGCCCCCGGGTGGAGCGGAAAGCGCGGCCGGTGCGGCCGGGCCTCCCCGACACGCCGACGGGGACTCCCTCCGCCCGTCGCGCCGAGGGTCCACCCCGGCCCCGCATCCCGGGCCGGCCCGTCGCCGGGCGCGCGTGCCGCGGCCCGCGCCGGCCGCGAAGGGGGTGCCGCCTCGATCCTCATCGGGGGCCTGAGCTGGGAATCAGCCCGCCGACCCGCCGGTCAGCCGATGAACACTCCTCGATGTCACCGAGCGTGCGCGATTGAGGCCCTGATGTGATCATCTGGTTACCTATGGGTAGGTACGATCCCAACCGCGAACATGTGACACGTTCGCCCGGAAAGCTGGGGTACCTTTCCTTGCGCGCCTCACCGGCGCCGGCCCCGACGGACGACCACCCCCGCTCGTCCGCCCCCTTCTTTCACTCCTCGTGAAAGGTCCAACGACGGACATGGGCGACGGTCTCGACGACCCCGGAAACTACGCGCTGGATACGACAGCCGAGGCGGCCCTGCACGAGTGGGCGCACGGCCGGGGCGCCACGTGGCGGAGGTCCCTGCACGCCAAGCGGCATCGCGGACGCAGCGGCGCCCACCTCGTGCGCGTCATCATCGGTGGAACCGACGGCCGCGACGCGGAGGAGCTCTACGTCAAGGTGCTGCCGGACCGGCGCTCCGGAGAGGAGACGGTCCGGCACCGGGCGGCGCTGCGCGCCGACCCGGAGTTCGCGGACCGCCACCTCGTCCGGCAGCCGTACCCCCGCCATCCGGTCGGTGACGGCCGATTCCTGATGTTCCAGGACGTGGCCCACGGCGCGGAGCGGGTGGTCTCCCTCGCCGACGTGCCGGACGCCCAGCTCACCGAGGCCTACCCGACCCTCGTCGACCGCCTCCTCGGCTGGTGCCGCCGGGAGCAGCGGACGAGCCGGACCACCGTCAGCCGGTTCGTGCGACGGGAGCTGACCGACGCCGGCGCGTGGCAGGAGATCCTGGAGTCGACCGGGGCGCTCGGCCTGACCGACCCGGACGCGGACTGGTTCCGGGTGCCGGGGCGCGACGCCGCGCTGCCCAACCCGCTGCGCCTCGCCGAGGCGGGCTCCCCCTTCGGGGACGACGAACTGGACCAGCGGTGCGGGGCGTCGCACGGCGACCCGCACCGCGACAACGTCCTCTATCCCGCCTCCCGCCAGGGCGTGGTCCGGGTCGACGAGTTCTGCCTGGTGGACGTCGCCCGCTTCGCCGAGGACGCGCCGCTCACCCGCGACCTGGTGATCCTGCTGCTGGACGCCGTCCTGCCCGAGGTGGCGGAGGGTCTCGGCGACGTACGGGCCGACGCGCTGCGGGCACTGCTCATCGACCCGGCGGAGGAGGCCTCCGAGCGGCTACCCCTACTGCTGACCAAGGTGATCAGGTCCTGCTACGCGGTCGGCACGACCTACGTGTCGGAAAGTCGCTGGGCCGGCGCGAGCTGGCGGGCGCAGTACCTGCTCTCCCTGGTCAGCCAGGCGCTGATCAGCTGCACCTACGACAACGCCGGGCCGCGGGGGCGGGCGTGGTACCTCCGGCTGGCCGTCGAGGCGGCCGAGGCGTACCGGCGGGAGTTCCGGCCCGAAGTGGCTCCGCCCCGGCTGACGCCCGTACCGCCGGTGGTCGGGGTGCGCGGCGATGTCCACTCCCGACCGGCGGACCTGGACGACGGGCGGTCCGGCCCGTTCGAGGCCGCGCCCCGGCGGTCGTACCCGCCGGCCCGCGCCGCCGCGACCGACGGCGCATGGCCCGAGCGGCCCGGGCTGCCCGGCGACCCCGCGCCACCGGTGTGGACGTACGGGGTGGTGCCCATACCGGAGTGGCAGACGTCCGGCTCGGCCCATCCGGGCTGCCACGGGGCCGCCACCGGCCTGCGTCCGCCGGGCGAGCGGAGCACGACACCGGGCTTCCACGGCCACGCCCCGGCGAGCGGCGAGCCGACCGTGGCGACGGCGGGCCGCCCGGTCGGCGCC
>NZ_JBFABB010000129.1:0-18419 GCF_040640035.1 Micromonospora sp. NPDC023633
GGCCGCGACTCCGCCGCCGTCGTGGCCGGGCCGGGGGCCGGTCGCTCCGGTCCCCGGCCCGGCGGTTGCGGGCGGGGCGGAGACCTCCACCCGGACGGTGCAGGGCCTGCTCTTCGTCCTCGGTGGGCTGCTGCTGGGCACCGCCGCGGTGGTCTTCACGGCGGTCGCCTGGGCGGCGGTCGGGGTCGCCGGCCGGGCCCTGATCCTGTTCGCGTTCACCGCGCTCGCCCTGGCAGCGCCGCTGCTGGCGGTGCGACGCGGGCTGCGCGGCACCGCGGAGACGTTCGCGGCCGTCGGGCTGCTGCTGGTGCTCCTCGACGGGTACGCCGCCTGGTCGGTGGACCTGGCCGGCGTGGCCGACTGGCCCGCCACCCGCTACGCCGCGCTGGTCGGGGGGGCCGGCGCGGCGGTCGCCGCCGGGTACGCCCGGCTCAGCGGGCTGACCGTGCCGTGGTTCGCGGCCCTGGTGACCGCGCAGCCGGTGCTGCCCCTGCTCGTCGTCGACGCCCGGCCGGACGCCGCCGGCTGGGCGATGACCTTCCTGGGGGTGGCGCTGCTCGACCTGGCGGTGCTGGTCGCGCTGCGCCGCCGGGGCACCCCGACGGCCGGCACCGCGACCGTCGGCGGTCCGGCGGCCGGCGCCGCGATGGCGGGTGGTGCGACGCCCGCGCCGGCCGGGTTCGGGGTGGCGACGCCGGCCGGCGAGCGTCCGGCGGTCGTCGCCGGGCGCGTCCTGGCCTGGGTGGGGCACGCCGGCGCGCTCTTCGTGGCCGCGTGCTGCGCGCTCGTGCCGCTGATGCTCGGCCGGGCCGCCGGCATCCCGCTGCTGGCCGGGGCGCCCCTGCTGCTGGTGGCGCTGACGCTGCTCGGCACCGCGCTGCTCACCGGCGGGGCGGTGTTCCGCGCCGTGGCCGCCGCGCTGCTGGTGCCGGTGCTGGCCGGCGCGCTGGTCCGCCCGATCGCGGAGCTGAGCCTGTCGCCGCTGCTCACGGCGCTGGTCGTGGTGGCGCTGGCCGGCGCGGTACGGCTGCTGCCGGCCGGGTGGCGGACCGGTCCCCGCGCGGGCGCGCTGCTGGTGGCCGGCGGGACGGCCCAGTTCGCCGTGCTGCTGGCCGTCGCGTTCGCCGGCGCCACCGCCGGCCGGTCGCTGCCGCCGTGGCGGGGGGCCGCCGCCGGGCCCGACCTCGACCAGGGATGGCAGGGGCCGGTGGTGATCGCGCTGACCGTGGCCGCCCTGGGGCTGCTGCTGCCGAGGGCCGTCCGGCCGGCGCTGGCCGCGGTCGGCGCGGCGGCCGTCGTGCTGGCGGTGCCGGCCGGCTGGCCGTCGCCCTGGCCCGCGGTGGTGGCCCTGGACCTGGCGGCGGCGGTGGGCCTGCTGGCCGTCGCGGTGGGGCGCCCGGGCGTCCGGTCCTGGACGGTCCTGGCCACGGGGGTGGCCGGGACCGTCCTGCTCGGGCACGGCCTGGTCGTGGGGTTCGCCGCCCCGGCGGGGGCGCTCGCGGCGCTCGCGGTGGTGCTGGTCGCCGGGATCGCGGTGGCGGCGGCGGGCCGGCGTGGCACGGCCGTGCAGCGCGGGGTGGCCGGGGCGGCGCTGGCCGTCGTGCCGCTCGCGGTGCCGGCCGGCGCGGTCGTCGCCCTCCTCGCCGCCGGTGCGCCGGCCTGGTGGCTGGCGCGGGCGGCGCTCGCCGCCGTCGCGCTGCTGCCCGTCGGGCTGCTCGCGGTCCGCCGGCACTGGCCCGACCTGCGGGCGTACGCCTCCGTCGGGGTGGCCGTGGCGGTCACGGCGGTCGGGTTGGCGCCGGTGGCCGTACCGGCCGAGGAACCGGTGACGCTCTACGCCGCCGTGGCGGTCCTGCTCGCGACGCTGGGCGGTGCGGCGCGCTCCGACGTCGTCCTGCGGGTCGCCGGCGTCGTCCTGCTCGTGGTCTCGGTCGCCGCCGCCACGCCGGTGGCGCTGACGGCGCTCGTCGCCCCGTACGGCGAGGTGGCGCCCTGGTCGGGTGTGCCCACGGTGGCGGCCGATCCGGGGGCACTCCCGGTGGGCCTCGCGTTGGCCGCGCTGGCGGCGGCCGGGGTGCTGGTCGGCTGGCCGGCCCGGGGCGTCGTGCGGCCCGGACCCCTGCCGGCGGACGCCGCTTCGTCGGTGGGTGCCGGTTGGTGGCGGGCCGCGCTGGTCGCGTTGCCGTTCGCCGCGACCGCGCTGCCCGTGCTGCTGGTGGCCGCCGGCCTGCCGTGGCCGGTGCTGCCGGTCGTCGCGCTGCTCGGCGGGGTGGCCGTGGTGCTGGCCGCCGCGCTGGCCGCGCCGCGCCCGCTGCTCGCCCCGGTCGGGGTGCCGGTGGGGTTGGTGCTGGCGGCGTCCGGGCTGCTCGGGCTGCTGGCCACCCGGGCGGGCACGATACTCGGCCTGGGCGTGCTCGTGGTGGCGGCGACGGTGGTCGCCGTGGCCGCCCGCCGGGACCACGCCCGGCTGGGCGGCGCCCTGGTCGCGGTGGCCGCCGCGACCGGCCTCGCGGTCGTCGCGCCGCTGGCCGGCGGACTGCCGGTGCGGACGGCCGCGTTCAGCGTGCTCGCCGTCGCGGTGCTCACCCTCGCCGCCGCGGCGGTGCTCGGCGGCCCACGGACGCCCGCCGGGCCGCCTCCGGCCGGTCCGGCGACGCCCGGTTCGGCTGGTCCGGCGACGCCCGGTTCGGCTGGTCCGGCGACGCCCGGTCCGGCTGGTCCGGCGTCGCCCGGTTCGGTCGGTCCGGCGTCGCCCGGTCCCGTCGGCGCGACGTCGGCCGCTCCGGTCCGCCGGGGGCGGGCCGCCGCGGCGGCGTTGGACGCGTCGGCCCAGGCCGTGGCGCTGGTCGCGCTGCTGCTCGCGGTGGGCTCGCTCCGCCACGCCGCGGCGGTCTGCGTGCTGTGGGGCGCCGCCGTCGCGCTGCGGGTGCTGCGCCGGGGCGAGTCGCCGGGCCGGCGGTGGGCCTTCGCGGGCATCGCCGGCGGCAGTGAACTGCTCGGCGGCTGGCTGCTGCTGGCCGCCGGGGACGTGGCGGTGCTGGAGGCGTACACGGTGCCGGCGGCGGCGCTGGCTCTCGTGGCGGGCGTGGTGGCGCTGCGTGGTCGGCCCGGGCTGACCAGTTGGCTGGCGCTGGGCCCGGGGCTCGCGGCCGCGCTGCTGCCGAGCCTGGTGTCGGTGCTGGTGGCCCCGGATCCCCAGCCGTGGCGGCGGCTGCTGTTGGGCGTCGCCGCGCTCGGCGCGGTGCTCGCCGGGGCGACCCGCCGCTGGCAGGCGCCGGTGCTGCTGGGCGGGGTGACGCTCGCGCTGCTCGCGCTGCACGAGCTGGTCCGGGGCTGGGACCTGCTGCCCCGGTGGATCTTCCTGGCCGTCGGCGGGTTCGCGCTGATCGGGCTCGCCACCACCTACGAGCGGCGCCGCCGGGACCTGGCCCGGCTCCGGGCCGCCGTCGGCCGGATGGGCTGACCACCACCCCTCGCGGGCGTCGGGGGTAGGGCTCGCCCTACCCCCGACCCGGGGGTGGGCAGGGTTACTCAGCGCAACCGTTCGCCGGAGACTGGACTCAGGGCGCGCCGACCGGCGCCGTCCGGGATCGAGGAACGGGAACGGGAGCCGCAATGGTGCTCGGAGCGGTGGCGGACCCGCCGGTACGGCGGGGCAGTGACTACGCGCAGTTGTCCCGACGGATCAGCGGGGCGGGTCTGCTGGAGCGACGCCCGGGACGGTACGTGACCCGGATCGTGCTCACGCTGGGCGTCTTCGCGGCGGGCTGGGCGGCGGTCGGCCTGGTCGGCGACTCGTGGGCGCAGCTCCTGGTGGCCGTCTTCCTGGCCGTCGCCACCACCCAGGTCGCGTTCCTGGGCCACGACGCCGGCCACCGGCAGATGTTCCGGCGGCGCGGGCCGAGCGAGGCGATCGGCCTGCTCACCGGCAACCTGGCGGTCGGGCTCAGCTACGGCTGGTGGGTCGACAAGCACAACCGGCACCACGCCAACCCCAATCACGAGGACGAGGACCCCGACGTCGGGGCCGGCGCGCTGGTCTGGACGTACGAGCAGGCTGCCGCGACGCGCGGATTCGGCCGCCGGCTGGCCCGCCGGCAGGCGTGGCTGTTCTTCCCGTTGCTGCTGCTGGAGGGCATCGCCCTGCACGTGGCGAGCGTGCAGGCGATCGTGGGCCGGGACTCCGACGGCCGGTTCCGCACCCCGATGCGGCACCGCCCGGTCGAGGCGCTGCTGCTGGCCCTGCACGCCGTGGGCTACCTCGGCGCACTGCTGCTGGTGATGTCGCCGGTGAAGGCGCTGCTCTTCGTCGCCGTCCACCAGGGACTGTGGGGCTTCTACATGGGCTGCTCGTTCGCCCCGAACCACAAGGGCATGCCGATGCCCACCGCCGACGACGACCTGGACTTCCTGCGCAAGCAGGTGCTCACCGCCCGCAACGTGCGGGGCGGCCGGATCGTCGACGTCGCGCTGGGCGGGCTCAACTACCAGATCGAGCACCACCTGTTCCCGAACATGCCCAGGGCCAACCTGCGCCGGGCCCAGCCGATCGTCCGCGCCTACTGCGCCGAGCAGGGCATCCCGTACGCCGAGACGGGGCTGGTCGAGTCGTACCGCCAGGCGCTCGCGCACCTGCACGAGGTGGGCCGGCCGCTGCGCGGCTGAGACGCACGGCGGGGGCGGCGCCGACCGGCGCCGCCCCCGTTTTCCGTGCGGTCGGGCTCAGGAGCCCATGGACTCGATCAGCTCCTGCGGGGCCTCCTGCGTGTCGCTCGCGGCCGGCTTCTCCACCGTGACCGGGGCACCGAAGTCCGAGTAGGTCGTGATCATCGTGCCCAGCGACTCGTGCAGCACCTGGGTGTCGATGGCGAACTCGACGAGCCGGCCCTGGTCGTCCACCCGGGCGGTGAACGGGACGGCCTTGGCCTTGTCACCGAGGGCCTGGATGGCCTTGTCGTCGGCCTTGGTGCGGGTGTAGTCGAGGGTGCCGGAGTAGCTGCCCGGGCCGGTCTTCTCGACGTCCACCACGCTGTCGACCATCTGCTTCGCCCCGCCCGGGTCGCCCTCGGGCATCAGGTTGAGCTGGCCGCTCTTGCCGAGCTTGGTGGCGTCCATGTGCAGCCACTTCTTCGGCATCCCCGGCATGCCGGTGATCTTCAGGTAGGCGTCGTTGCCGATCAGCAGGATCCGGAAGGTGCCCTGCGCGCCCATCTTCATCGTCATGTCGCCGGTCTTGGTGGCCGGGTCCATCGAACCGCTGCCGGTGATGACCGACGACTTGAGCTGCATCTTGACGCTCTGCTGGTTCAGCTTCTGCGCGGCGGCGCTCAGCTCGGCGCGGGCATCGGCGGGGGCGCTGCTGGCCGGTGCCGCGCCGGTGGTGGCACCGCCGTTGCCGGCCGGAGCGTCCGCGTCCGTCTTTGTGCCGCATCCGGTGAGACCGAGTGCGAGCGCGGCGACGAGCGCGACCCCCGTGGTCGCCAGCCGTCGAGTGTTCATCGTGGAAATCTCCTCACGCAGGGTGGGTCGGGGGCGACGAACCGGTCGCGGCCCCGACCGGGCCGCCGGTCAGCCTAACCCCGCCGGTCCACAGCCGCCCGTCGATACCGTGGCGGCTCCCGGCCGCCGTGCTGACGGGTCGGCCACACCTCCCGCCGCTGGTCGGCGTCGTCGCGCCCGGTCCCGGTAGGGTCTCCCCATGGCAGACGTGCTCACCGCCGAGGCGGTGCGAGACGAGCTGGGTGAGCTGGCGGGCTGGTCGGGGGACCCCGCCGGGATCGCCCGCACCGTGGAGCTGGCCAGCTTCCCGGAGGCCATCGCGGTGGTCGACCGGGTCGCCGTGACGGCGGAGGAACTGGACCACCACCCCGACATCGACATCCGCTGGCGCACCCTGACCTTCCGGTGCGTCACGCACTCGGTGGGCGGGGTCACCCGGCGTGACCTGGAACTGGCTCGGCGGATCGACGAGATCGTGGGGAGCGTCCGATGAGATTCGAGATCAGCAAGGTTCTGGACGCCATCGAGGGCCGGGTCAGCACCGACCCGTCGCTGGCCCGGGCCGTCGTCGACCTGGCCGAGGTGATCCGCTACCAGGATCTCGACGGCGGCCGGCCGGCGAGCCTGCTCCGCCTCGGCATGGTGATCGACGCGCTCGCCCGGGAGCTGGAGGAGGACAGCATCCCGGTCTACGCGGTGGTCCACCGGGCCCTGCTCTCCGACGCCGACCTCACCTCCAACGAGCGCATGGTGGTGCGCCGGTGGGCCGACGACGGGCTGGTCGAGGTGCTCGACAACCCGGGCGACCGGATGCTGGAGGTGGCGGACCTGCTCGGGCTGCCCGTGCTCACCCGGGTCCGGGCCGACGGCCTGCGCGGGCGCTACCCGTGGCTGGTCGAGCAGGCCGGCCGGGTGCTCGCCCCGGTGCCCGGCGCCGGCGGGCCGGTCTTCATCGCCCACGTCGGCGGCGGGCACACGCCGGTCGCCGGTGACCGGTCACCGGCCGGTGTGAAGCTGCTCTCCCGGCAGTGGCGCTGCGCGGAGCCCGGCTGCGCGCTCTTCGGCGGTGGCGGTGGCGGTGGCGGCGGGGCCTTCGCCGACCTGTCCCGGGTGGTGGAGCGCAGCCCCGCCGGCCAGCCGCCGCCCACGCTGCGCGGCGGCGCGCCCACCTGCCCCCGGCACGGCACCCGGCTCGGCGACGGTGGTCCGCGACCGCGCAGCGCCGTCCTCGCCGTCCGGGTGGGCGGGCTGATCCGGCGCCGCTTCGTGCTCACCGAGGACCAGCCGGCGGTGGTGGGCCGGGCGCCCGACCAGGCCGGCGGGATCGTCCTCGGGCAGTGGCTCAACGACGAGGCGCGCCGCTGGATCAGCCGCAGCCACGTCCGGTTCGAGCTGCGGGTCGGCGAGGTGATCGTGACCGACGTGAGCACCAACGGCTCGGGCATCCGCCCGGGCGGGTCGATGGCGGAGGCCGACCGTGTCCCGCTGGCGCCGCAGCAGTCCCGGGTGCTGGCCGAGGGCGACATGGTGGAGCTCTATCCCGGCGTACAGATCGGCCGGCCCGACGAGCTTCCCGCCGGCGCCCCCTACACGCCGACCTCGGTCATGGCCGAGGCTCCGACGATGGCGATGCGCCTGCCCCGCTGATCCGCGGGAGACGACGGCGGGCGCCGGGACCGTGGTCCCGACGCCCGCCTTCGTCGTACGGGGTCAGCCGGCCAGCACCGCGGCGAGCTGGGCGACCGCGTGGTCGATCTCCTCCTCGGTGATCACCAGCGGCGGGGCGAGCCGGATGGTGGCGCCGTGGGTGTCCTTGGCGAGCACCCCGCGCTCGGCGAGCCGCTCGCAGGCCTCCCGGCCGCTCATCAGCGTCGGGTCGATGTCGAGGCCGGCCCAGAGGCCCCGGCCCCGCACCGCGACGAGGCCCTTGCCCACCAGCGACCGGAGACCGGCGTGCAGCCGGACACCCAGCTCGGTCGAGCGGCGCTGGAACTCGCCGGTGGCCAGCAGCCGGACGACCTCGGTCGCGACGGCGCAGGCGAGCGGGTTGCCGCCGAACGTGGAGCCGTGCTGGCCCGGCTTGAGCACGCCGAGCACGTCGGTGTTCGCGGCCACCGCGGAGACCGGCACGATGCCGCCACCGAGCGCCTTGCCCAGCAGGTACATGTCGGGCGTGACGCCCTCGTGGTCGCAGGCGAAGGTGTCCCCGGTCCGGCCCAGGCCGGACTGGATCTCGTCGGCGATGAAGAGCACGTTCTGCTCGGTGCAGACCCGGCGTACGCCCGGCAGGTAGCCCTCCGGCGGCACGACGACGCCCTGCTCGCCCTGGATCGGTTCGAGCAGCACCGCGACGGTGTTCTCGTCGATGGCGGCGGCCAGCGCCGCCAGGTCGCCGTAGGGGACCACCGTGAACCCCGGGGTGTACGGCCCGAAGTCGGCCCGCGCGTCGGGGTCGGTGGAGAAGCTGACGATGGTGGTCGTCCGGCCGTGGAAGTTCCCCTCGGCCACCACGATGTTGGCCTGCCCCGGCGCGACGCCCTTGACCTGGTAGCCCCACTTGCGGGCGACCTTGATGCCGGTCTCCACCGCCTCGGCGCCGGTGTTCATCGGCAGCACGAGGTCCTTGCCGCACAGCTCGGCCAGCTCGCGGCAGAAGTCGGCGAACTGGTCGTGGATGAACGCCCGGCTGGTGAGCGTCAGCCGGTCGAGCTGGGCGTGCGCGGCCGCGATCAGCGTCGGGTGCCGGTGGCCGAAGTTCAGCGCCGAGTAGCCGGCCAGGCAGTCGAGGTAGCGGCGGCCGTCCACGTCGGTCAGCCAGGAGCCCTCGGCGGAGGAGATGACCACCGGCAGCGGGTGGTAGTTGTGCGCGGTCCACCGCTCCGCGTCGCGGATCGCCTCCGGCGTCCGCAGCATGTCGTCGATCACTGGCTCGCCTTTCCCTGACGGAGTCGCAACGTGCAGCACTTCGGTCCGCCGCCGGCCTTGCGTAGCTCGGAGAGGTCGACACCGATCGTCTCGTAGCCCCGGTCGCGCAGCTTCGCGGCCAGGCCGGTGGCCTGCGCTGGCAGCACCACGTGCCGACCGTCGCTGACCGCGTTCAGCCCGAATACCTCGGCGTCGGCCAGGGTGGCGTGCACCGCGTCGGGGAAGAGCCGGCGCAGCACGGCCCGGCTGCCGGGCGAGAACGCCTCCGGCAGGTACGCCACCGTCCGCTCGTCGAGCACGGTGAGCGCGGTGTCCAGGTGGTAGAAGCGCGGGTCGACCAGCTGCATGGTCACCACCGGGTAGCCGAAGACCTCCTGGAGCTGCGCGTGCGAGGCGTGCGCGGTGCGGAAGCCGGTGCCGGCCAGCAGGAAGTCGCCGGCCAGCAGGATGTCGCCCTCGCCCTCGTTGACGTGCTTCGGGTCGTGCATCTCGAAGCCGGCGGCCTCGAACCAGGCGCGGTAGGCGGGGGCCTCGTCGGCGCGCTGCGGGTCGCGGAACTGCACGGCCATCGCCTTGCCGTCGATCACCGTGCCGCCGTTGGCGGCGAACACCATGTCGGGCAGGCCGGGCACCGGAGCGATCTCCTCGACGGTGTGGCCCAGGTCCCGGTAGGTCTGCCGCAGCTGCTCCCACTGCCGGACGGCGAGGTCGACGTCGACCGGCGCGGTCGGGTCCATCCACGGGTTGATGGCGTAGTCGACGGCGAAGTACGTCGGCCGGCACATCAGGAAGCGCTGGCTGGTGGCGTCCATCGTCATTGTCCTGCTCCCAGGGGTCGGGCGCGCCCGGCCACCTTCGGCCCACGGGCTGGCGCCGTTGCTCAACGTTATGCGGCCGGGGGTGGCGGAATCCACCGGCGATGCTTGCGTCGAACGGCCGATCGTTGCGTATCCGAACCCGAGGGAGGCGATCTGTTGCGGCGCGGTGCCCGGAGAGCGGCGATGCGCTGCATCGACCCTGCCACCCGGGACGACGCTGCCGGCGCCGGGGGCGTCCCGATCGCGTCCAGCAGCGCGACGAAGCAGCGCGACCGCGATGCAGCGCGACCGCGATACAGTGCGACCGCGATACAGCGCGACCGCGATACAGCGCGACCGCGATACAGCGCGGCGGCGATACAGTGCGACGGCGATACAGCGCGGCGGTGAGGCAGTGCAGCGGCGAGGCGCGGGGAGCTGGGGAAACACTTCGGGGGCGGCGAACCGCCGCCCCCGAAAAAGGGTTGCCCGGCTGGTGAACCACCAGGCTGGTCGGGCGTCGCCGGTGACCCACCGGCGCTGCCGGCGCACCGCCGGCGAGCCGCACAGTGCCCGCTAGAAGCGGCCCACAAACTGTGAGTCAAGCCACTCGCGGAACCGCTGCACCCAGTCCCCGTCGGTGGTCGGCCAGTCGAACTGACCGGTCATCGCCAGCACGCCGAGTACCACCGCGCCGAGGCCCAGCGCGATGCCGAGCAGCGCGTCGGTCTTGCCGGCGATGTGCCGGCGGCGGGTGGCCATCAGGCCCAGCACCGCGAGGACCGCACCGATGGCGCCGAGCCCGATGCCGTATCCGGCGAGGGTGCCGGTGAGCACGAACAGCGCCCCGGCCACGCCGACGATCAGACCCAGCGTGGCGAGCAGGCTGGCCCGGGGCTTCGGACCGGCGACCACGGGGCGCTCCGGCTCGCGGTCGGGGACGCCGTCGCCGTCGCGGTCGACGGCCCGGTCCGCGGCGCGGTCCCGGTCGAGCGGGCGCTCCTCGGTGCGGTCCCGGTCCGTCCGGGCGGCCAGCGCCGTCGCGTTCCGGTCCAGGTCGGTCGTCCGACCGTCGAGGGTCCGTTCGAGGGTCGGGTCGGGGTCGGTGCTGCGGGGGGCGCGTCGGGAGTCGTCGTCGGTGGGGCGGGCCGTGGCGGCCCGGGCGACGGCCGCCCGCTCGGCCGCCCGCCGCTCGGCGTCGCCGTCCCGCCCGGCGGCGCCGGGAGCGGCGCTGCTGCGGTACGTCGTCTGCTCACCGTCCCGGTCGGTGGCCACCGGACGGCTGGGCGCGGTGCTCCGGTCCGCGTCGGTCCGCGTCGCGCCCTCCGGGCCGGTGTCGACCGGAACGTCGCGGCCGTCGACGCGGCCGTCGAGGTTCTCGTCCCGTGTCGGCGCCTCTTCGGACCGGCGCGACAGCGAAGGAATCCTGACCACAACACACCTCCTCATGAATGCGTGGTGGCCGATGGAAGGACGCCGCCCACGCGGTACCCCTCTGAAATACCCAGGCGGTCGTCCTCCGACACGGGGTACGCGCGCCGGGCCGGCGGCCCGCCGGAGATCTCGTCGGTGCTGCCCGCCGCAGGCCGGGCTCCGGCGACGGAGATGACCGCTGATACGTTTCCGACGTGGGCTTCTACGACTTCAACTGCGCCGTCACCGGCGTCAGCCTCAAGGGCGTGGACGCCGTCCTCGTGGGGCTGCGGGAGGCGGGCGGTGGCCTGCGTCCGGTGACCCTCGGCATCGCCGGACACTACAACCGGCTCGGCTCTGTCGACGGCATCGCGGAGGACCTGAACACCGAACTGGTGTTCCGCTACTTCACCGACCGGGCCGCGGATGGCCGGTTCGCCCTCGACCCCGCGTACGCCGACGACCTCGGCAATCCGCCGGCCGACCTCGAAGCCCTGCTCAACTACCTCGAACGCAACGTCAGCGAATCCTCGGAGCAGCGCCCCGCCGCCGCTCTCGACGGCCGGCGGGTCTTCTCCGCCCTCGTCGCCGCGCCGGTCTGGGCGGCGCTGGCCATGCGGGCGGCAACTGACGATCCGCCGGAAGCCCTGTTCGGGCGCGTGTTCGAGGGCGTGCCGACGGCGACCGGGATCTACGGGGACCGGATCTGCGAGCTGTCCCGGCACGTCCGCGAGCTGCACGCGGTCGACAGCCACCTCCGCGCGTGCGGAAGGCCCTGGGCGCCCCAGCCCGACGACGAGATCGGCGCCCAGCACTACGGCCAGGAGATGCGCGGCTTCCTGGAGTCCGCACGACGTGACTTCGGCGAGGACGCGACCATCCGCGCGGCGCTCGACCGGTACGCCGCCGCGGTGGCCCACCTGCTCCGCGACTAGTCGGCGGGGTCGAAGCCGCCAACCGGCCGCCTGGCGGGCCGCGACCGGCAGCGGTGGTGCCGGCGCGGCCCGCTGGTGGTCCGTGGGTCCCGTCGCGCCGGGCGGGGGTGCGCGGCGGGACCCGTGAGCCGCCGGACTAGGCGGGCACCGTCCACTTCTGGTTCGCGCCGCCGGTGCACGCCCAGATCTGTGTCGGTGTCGCGTTGGCCGGGTTGTTGTCCACCACGTCCAGGCACCTGTTCGCGCTGACGCTGACCAGGTCGCGGGCCGCCGCGCCTCCCGTGGCGACCGAAGCCCGCAGGTCGCGGTCGGGCGCGCTGGCTATCCTTGGCACCCGTGCCAGAGGGACACACCATCCACCGCCTGGCGGCGCGGCACGCCGAGCTGTTCGGCGGGGACAAGCTGCACGCCGCCAGCCCGCAGGGCCGCTTCGCCGAGGGCGCGGCCCGGCTCTCCGGCACCGTCCTGGAGGCCACCGAGGCGTACGGCAAGCACCTGCTGCACCACCACGCGGGCGAGCTGACCCTGCACGTGCACCTCGGGCTCTACGGCAGGTTCGCCGACGGCGCCGGGGAGCCGCCGGAGCCGGTCGGCCAGGTGCGGCTGCGGCTGACCAGCGACCGGCACTGGCTCGACCTGCGCGGCCCCACCGCCTGCGAGCTGCTCACTCCGCCCGAGGTGGCAGCGCTGCGTGGCCGGCTCGGCCCCGACCCGCTGCGCGCCGACGCCGACCCCGACCGGGCGTACGCCCGGATCTCCCGCAGCCCGACGCCGCTGGCGGCGCTGCTGCTGGACCAGTCGGTGGTGGCCGGTACCGGGCTGATCTTCGTCACCGAGGCGCTGTTCCGGGCCGGACTGCCGCCGACGCTGCCCGGCCGGCGGCTGACCCGCGCCGGCTGGGACGCGCTCTGGGCGGACCTGGTGGCGCTGATGCGGCTCGCCGTCGACCGTGGCCGGATCGACACCGTCCGCGACGCGCACCTGCCCGAGGCGATGGGTCGACCCGCCCGGGTCGACCGGCACGGCGGCGAGGTGTACGTCTACCGCCGCCCCGGCGAGCCCTGCCACGTCTGCGCCACGCCGGTGAGCCGGGGCGGGTTGGCCGGCCGCAACCTCTACTGGTGCCCCACCTGCCAGCGGAGCTGACGCCCCCCGCCCCGCCGCCCACGCCCCCGGCCCCGCCGCAGGGGTCACCCGGCCGCGAGCAGCCAGCGGACCACCTCCACCTGGTTGGGGAAGACCTTCCCCTCGCCGATGCTCCAGGCCAGCGTCTGCCCGATCGTCCAGCCGCGTACCCGCTCCCGGTCGAGCCCCAGCTCCGCGCTGAGCCGGTCCAGCCGGTGCCGGACGGCGTCCGGCGAGTGCCCCAGCTCCGCGCCCCGGACCAGCGGCACCACGCCGAACTCGCGCTCGCCAATCAGCGGCTTCGGGTCGATGAGCAGCCACGGCTCCCGGGTCGCCCGCAGCACGTTGCCGGCGTGCAGGTCCTGGTTGACCAGCACCTGCGCGCCCTGGCTGCCGACCAGGTCCGTCAGCAGCCCCAGCGCCGCGTCGAGCAGCCGCCGCTCGTACGGCCGGCCGGCCCGCTCCCAGTTCGCCGGCAGCCGCTCCATCCAGCCGGCGGCCTCGTCGGCGAGCGGGGTGAACGGCGGGCCGGCCGGCCGCCACAGCCGGGGCAGCAGCCCGACCGCCACGTCCAGCGCCGCGTCGGCGGGCAGGGCGTGCAGCGGCGTGCCGGGCACGCACCGCTCGACCAGCAGCGCCCGCCGCTCCGCATCGTGCGCGAGCAGCCGGGCCGCTCCGACCCCGGCCCAGTGCTCCAGCGCCGTCGCCTCGTGCACGCTGTCGGGGTCCGGGTACTGGAGCTTGAGCACCGCCGGCGTGCCGTCGGGCAGCTCCGCCGGCAGGGCCAGCGACGCGAAGGCGTACGGGAAGGGCGGCCCGAGCCGCAGCGACCAGCGCGCGGCGCAGGCGGCCAGCCGCTCCGGCAGCGCCGCCAGCCACTCCCGCCCTGCCGGCACGCCCCGCACCCACCCCAGCCCGTCCGGGATCAGGAGTTCGGAATCCATCCGGCCATCCTGGACCGTGACCGCCCGGCCCCGCACCACCGATTCCGCCACCCGCCCGCCCGCCCGGTTCGGTGATCAAGAGGTTCCGGTCCGCCACGGAGATCGAACCGGACGCAAACCTCTTGATCGCCGGGCCGGATCGCGAGCGGGGCGGGGCGCGGGCGGGGGAGGTGGGGAGGGGGAGCGGTCAGCGGAGGCGGCGGATGTCGCCGTGGGCGCGGTAGAAGCCGCCCCGGCCGGACTCGCGGACCTGGGTGACCAGGTAGCGCGCGCCCGGCTCGCGAATGCCCTTGGGGAACTGTACGGACCAGTCCCGGTGGTAGCCGGGGGAGACCACGTGCACCCGCAGCCGGCCCCGGTCCTCGACGCACTGCACGACCACGCCGCCGTCGACGTCGCTGGTCACCTCGACCGTCGTCCACGCCGCCGGCTCCGGCATCCGGGGCGGGGCCTTGACGTCGACCACCTCCGGCACGTTGCCGGCCTCGGCCGCCCGGATCGCCGGCTCGCTGGCGTCGATGCAGGCCAGGTAGCCGCCGGTGGTGACCACGTAGAGCCGCTCCTCGTGGTACTGCATCGAGTAGGCCGAGCCGCAGCCGGTGCCGAGCTTCCACAGCCGGTTGCCCGCCGCGTCGAAGCAGTAGATCGAGGACTGGCTGTCGCCGGCGAAGACGTAGCGGCCGCCCTCGGCCGTGGCGCAGGAGAAGACCGGGGCGTCGCAGCGGTAGGTGCGCTCGGTGCGGCCGTCCTTCGCCAGCCGCACCACCTCCCGGGTGCCGGTGCCCGCGAACACCGCGCCGGGCTCCTGCCAGCCGAAGAGCACCGAGCCGGTGCGGGTGTGCCACAGCTCCCGGCCCGTCCGCCAGTCGTAGCCGGTCACGCCCTGCGAGTGGCCGTGGTAGAGCGCGTCGGCGTCGCAGCGCACCATCCACGCCGACCGGCCGCGACCCTGCCGGCGCCAGAGGAACTCGTCCTCGTGGTCGACGGCGACGATGCCGCCGCCCGCGTCGGAGACGCCCAGCACCCCGTCGTGGATGTCCAGCCAGTAGATGTCGATCTCCGGCGCGATCTCGTACGCCACCCGGGGCACCTTGCCGGACAGGTCGTAGACGTTGCCGTCGTCGCAGCCCGCGTAGATCCAGGCGTCGTCGGCGACGATGCACTTCACGCCGTCGGGGAGGCGGACCTGGTTGAGCACCCGGGCGTCGTGGCCGAGCGTGGTGATGACCCCGCGCTCGTTGCCGACCATGCAGCTCTGCCCGTCGACGAAGATGCCGAAGGCCGGGGCGCCCGAGTCGTAGCGCCAGAGCACCGGGGCGGTGCGGGCGGTGGAGCGGGTGCTGACGATCTGCCGCCGGGAGACGGCGCGCTTCTGCCGCACGCCGCGCACGGCCGGGGCGTACCCCTTGCGGACCTTCTCGCCGATCTTCTTCGCCGCCGCCGCGCGGGCCTTGGCGTTGTCGGGGTAGGCCGTGGTCTTGACCTGGCCCTGGTCGCCGATCCGGCCGTAGCGGACGGTCAGCGCGGCGTCGTCGACGACGACCTCGTAGAACTTGTGCGCACCGTCCGCTTCGGACAGTTCGAGGTAGGTCGTCTCCTGCGACATGGGGGCCTCCGAGGGGGTCAGCGACCGGCCCGACGTGGCCGGCGCGGCGACAGCGGGCACACGCTAACCGCCACCCCCGACAAAGCCCACCCGGGGTGTGCGGACGGGCCCTTCCTCAGCGGCCGGTGCCGGCCAGGGCGTCGACGGCCTTGCGGGCGGCGATCAGCACCGGGTCCCAGACCGGGGCGTACGGCGGGGCGTAGCCCAGGTCGAGCGCGGTCATGTCGTCCACCGTCATGCCGTTCCACAGCGCCACCGCGAGGGTGTCGATCCGCTTGGCCGCCTCGGACCAGCCGACGATCTGCGCCCCGAGTAGCCGCCCGCTGGGCTTCTCCGCGATCAGCTTCACCGTCATGGACCGGGCGCCCGGGTAGTAGCCGGCGCGGTTGGTCGACTCGGCGATCACCGAGACGAACTCGAACCCCGCCGCCGCGGCGTCCTTCTCGCGCAGCCCGGTGCGCCCCACCTCCAGCTCGCAGACCTTGGTGACGGCGGTGCCGATCACCCCGGCGAAGGTGGCGTACCCGCCGCCGATGTTGATGCCGGCGACCCGGCCCTGCTTGTTGGCGTGGGTGCCCAGCGGCACGTGCACCGGCAGCCCGGTGACCCGGTGCACGGTCTCCACGCAGTCGCCGGCGGCCCAGACGTCCGACACGCCCTGCACCCGCATTCGGCGGTCCACCCGGATCCCGCCCGTGGCGCCCAGCGGCAGGCCGGCGGCCTCCGCGAGCGCGGTGTTGGGGCGTACGCCCAGGCCGAGGACGACCACGTCGGCGGGGATCGGCCCCTCGGCGGTGACCACCGCGGACACCCGGCCGTCGGTCTCCTCCAGGCCGGTCACCCCGAGGCCGGTGCGGATGGTGATGCCGATGCCCCGCATCGCGTCCGTGACGAGCGCGGCCATGTCCGGGTCCACGGTGGCCATCGGCTGTTCGGCCTGCTCGACCAGGGTGACGGTGAGCCCGCGCTGGATCAGCGCCTCGGCCATCTCCACGCCGATGTAGCCGCCGCCGATCACCACCGCCCGGCGCGGCCGGGGCTCGGACTCCAGCCAGTCGCGCAGCGCGGCGCCGTCGTCGAGGGTCTGCATCCCGAAGACCCCGCCGGCGTCGGTGTCCGCCCAGCCGGGCTTCTTGGGCACCGACCCGGTGGCGTACATCAGGGTGTCGAAGCGCTCCCGGACCTCGCCGCCGCCGTCGAGGTCCCGCGCGAGGACCTCGCGCCGGTCGAGGTCGATGGCAGTCACCTCGTGCCGGAGCCGGACGTCGATGTCGAACTCCTCCCGGAAGGTCTCCGGGTCGCGGGCGATCAACTGGTCCCGCTCGGGCACCAGCCCGCTGATCCAGTACGGGATGCCGCACGCCGAGTACGAGGTGAAGTGCCCCCGCTCGAAGGCCACGATCTCCAGGTCGCCGCGGTCCCGGCGGCGTCGCGCCTGGGACGCCGCCGCCATCCCCGCGGCGTCCCCACCGATGACGATCAGCCGTTGCGCCACGGGCACCATCCTGTCACGAGCGGCCCCCGCCGCGGGTCTGTCGCGCGACGTCCTCCACCACGTCCACGAGCTTGCCGGTGCGCGCGAAGACGGCGCGCTGCCGGGCCGCCCCGCTGCCGTGCCGGCGCAGCCCGGCGACGAGGTCGCTCACCTCGTCGAGGTCGCCGTGCCGCTCCAGCGCCGGGCGCAGCCGCTCGACGAGCTGGTCGAACAGCTCCCAGGCCGGGCGCAGCTCGCCGTCGGTCAGGTCGACACCGTCGCCCTCCAGCCCGTCGTGGGCAGCCCGCCAGTGCGCGGCGACCAGCAGGTGGTGGTCGGTGCGCAGAGCGGGCCGGCCGGCGGCCATGTCGTCCAGCGCGGTCGCCACCATGGCCCGGACCAGGGCGGCGACGAGCACCGCGTCGTCCACCGACGGGCAGACGTCGCCGATCCGGATCTCCACCGTCGGGTACTTGGCCGACAGGCGGGCGTACCAGTAGAGCATCCCCTCGTCGAGCATCACGCCACTGGCGATCAGCTGCCGGATCAGCCGTTCGTAGTGCTCGTGTGACTCCAGGTACGGCGTGGGCGCCACCGACGGCCAGTGCTCCCACTCCACCGACCGCCAGCTCGCGTACCCGGTGTCCTCGCCCCTGGCGAAGGGGGAGTTGGTGGTCACGGCGTGCAGCACCGGCAGCCAGGGCCGGACGTGGTTGAGCACCTGCGCCCCGGTCTCCGGGTCGGGCACCCCGACGTGCACGTGCATGCCGTTGTTGCCCGGGCCGGGGACCAGCAGGCGGAACCGCTCGATCATCCGGTCGAAGCGGGGCTTGTCGACCACCGGGGGGACCGGGCCGTCGACCGGCCCGGTGCCGATGGCGAGCAGCCGTACGCCGGCCCGCTCGGCCGCGTCGGCGAGCGCGGCCCGCAGCACGCCGAGGGAGTGCCGGATCGAGGAGAGCTCCAGGCCGGGCGGGCTGCCGATCTCGATCTGGCTGGTCTGGAACTCCCGCTCCACCTGACCGCGCAGCTCGGGCGGCACCTGCTCCATGACGAGGTCGACGGCGGGCACCGCGGCTCCGGTGTGCGGGTCGACGAGCAGGAACTCCTCCTCGACACCCACCGTGAGCAGGTCGGTCCCCTCGGCCGTGCCGCCCGGAGCCTCCGCCACCTGGCCCGCCATCGCCATCACCGTCCGTTCGCGCCCGGTCGCGGTCCGTCCGCAACGGGTCGATCAGTCGTTACCCACCGTGCGGAGGCGGGGAAACGCGGCCCGGCGTGTCGCCCGTCCATGCCGGTGATCGTGCCGAGCATGAGCACCGACGCGAGTTCGATCCCGAGGCCGGTGGAGAGCCGGCCCGGCCAGACGACGCCGAGCAGCCCGGCGACGCCGGCGACGATGAGGCCCGACTCCCACCCGGCCTGGATGGGTCCCGGCATGAGCGCAGGTCAGCGCGGGTGCGGAGGGGTTGTCGCACGAACGGGCCGGGCGGCGTGACAACGGGTCCTAGGCTGGTCGGCGTGCCGGGGTTGCTGGGGATCGTGCTGGGGACGTGGGCGTACGCCTTCGCCCACCTGACGCTGCTCGCCGACCGCCCGGCCGGGCTGCTCGCCGGGGCCGCGCTCGCCGCCGTGGCGCTGCTCGCCGTCGCGCTCGCGGCGCACGCGGCCGGCGTCGTCGACGCGCCCCGGGCAGCTCGC
>NZ_JBFABB010000130.1:0-18213 GCF_040640035.1 Micromonospora sp. NPDC023633
GCCGCGCGCCGCGTCGCGGCCCCCCACGCCGCCGGCTGGCCGACCCGGCTGGCCGACGCCTGGCGTACGGCGGGTCGGGGCGAGCGGCTGCTCGCCGGCACGGTCGGCGGACTGCTGCTGGTCGAGCTGCTCATCGCCCTGCTGGCCGAGCCGAACAACTTCGACTCGCAGACCTACCACCTGCCCAAGGTGGAGCACTGGGTGGCCCGGGGCGGCCTGGACTTCTGGCCCACCGCCATCCACCGGCAGGTGACCATCCCGCCCGGCGCCGAGTACCTGCTGCTGCACCTGCGCCTGTTCACCGGCGGGGACGCGCTGCACAACCTGGTGCAGTGGGCGGCCGGCGTCGGCGTGCTGCTGGCGGCCACCCGGATCACCGCGCAGCTCGGCGGGGGGCGGCGGGCCCAGTTGCTGACCGCGTTCGTGCTCGCCACCACCCCGATGGTGGCGCTCCAGGCGACCAGCACCCAGACGGATCTGGTCTGCGCCGCCTGGGTGGCCTGCGCGGGCACGCTGGCGCTGGACGGGCTGCGCCGGCGCGCCGGGTTCGGGGCGGCGCTGGCGCTGGGGGCGGCCACCGGGCTGACCGCCCTGACCAAGACCAGCGGCCTGGCCGCGGTCGGGCCGCTGCTGCTGCTCTGGGGGCTGGCCCAGCTCCGGCTGGCCCGGACCGGCTCCGCGCCGGACCGCGCCGGGCCGCCCGGCCCGGTCCCCGAGACCCCCGGCCCGTCCCGGACCGGTGGCTGCCGGCCGCGGCGGCAGGTGCGCCGGACGGTCGCCGGGTCGGCGCTGATCCTGCTGGTCGCGGTGGTGGTGGTCGGGCCGTTCCTGGCCCGCGTGACCGCCGAGTTCGGGCATCCGCTCGGGCCGCCCCGGCTGCGCGAGTCCATTCCGATGGAACGGCACGACCCGCCGTCGCTGCTGGTCAACGCGCTGCGGATCGCGCACACCGCGTTCGACACGCCGCTCGCGCCGCTGCGCCGGGCCGGTGCCGAGGCGATCATCGGCGGTGCCGGGCTGATCGGGGTGGACCCGCAGGACCGCGCCACCACCTTCGGCCGGGAGCGGTTCCCGGTGCCGTCCTGGTACCCGGACGAGGACCGGGTGGCCTTTCCGCTGGCCGGGGCGCTGGCGGCGATCGGGGCGGCGGCCGCGCTGGTCCGACCCGGCCGGGTCAGCCCGACGCGGGCGGGGCCGCTGCGCGCGTACGCGGTGGTCGTGGTGGCGGCCGTGCTGCTGCACACCGCCATGATCAAGTGGCAGCCGTGGGGCAACCGCCTGCTGCTCTACGCGCTGGCACTGGCCGTACCGCTGGCGGGGCTCTGGCTGGACGCGCTGTTCCGGCGCCGGGCCGGCGGCGCGGGCGGACGGCGGCCGGTGGCGGCCGGGCTCGTGGTGAGCGTGCTGGCCACCTGCGCGCTGGCCGGGGTGCTCGCGGTGTCGTACGGCTTCCCGCGCCGGCTGGTCGGGGCGGGCTCGGTCTTCACCACCTCCGAGTGGGAGACCCGGTTCCTGCGGCGTCCCCAGTGGGCGGAGGAGTTCCGCTGGGCGGCCGACGCGGTACGCGCGACGGGCGCCCGCCGGATCGGCCTGGTGCAGCAGAACGACAACTGGGAGTACCCCTGGTGGCTGCTGCTGCGCGACGCGGACGGGCGCCCGCCGGAGCTGGTGGCGCTCCAGTCGGTGCTGCCCGAGCGCCCGCCGGCCGATCCGACCTCGGTGGACGCCGTCGTCTGCACGGGCAGCCGGCCGGCGTGCGCGGCGCTGGCGCCGGTGGGCTGGCGCGTGCAGTTCCGGGGCTACGTGGGCTACGCCCTCCCGCCGGGGAGCTGACCCGCCGGAAAGCCGCCGCGTGGTCCCTACGGTGACGCCGATCCGCCGGGAGCCCGGCCGATCGCTCCGGTGACGCCGCGCGGTTCGCCCGGTTCGCCCGGTTCTGCACTCTGCGCGCAACGATTCCGAGACGCATTCACATACCTCGAAGCCGACGCTACCTTCTGGTAACTCGATCGACGTCCCGCGATCGAGCCGAAAGGAGTGCGTCGATGCTTGGTTCCCCTGCCAGGCGCGAACGCGCGACCCGACGACGGGCGCTCACCGTCGTCGCCGCCGCCGCTCTCGTCCTGCCGATGCTCGCCGGAACGGCCTCCCCCGCCACCGCGGCCGACCGTCCGGCCATCCAGCCGCTCCCCGCCAACCTGGAGGCGATCCGCGCCGCCGAGGCCACCGCCCTCTACGGCGCGCCCGCCGTCCGCCCCATCGAGCAGCGCCGCACCGCGCTGATCACCATGGGCGACAGCGAGATCTCGGGCGAGGGGGTCGGCAACTACGTCCCCGGCACCCACCAGCCCGGCAACTGGTGCGACCGCTCGTACGACCAGGCGGTGTTCCGCACCGGCATCGCCGCCGACGAGAAGTACAACATCGCCTGCTCCGGGGCGACCCCGTGGAACCTGATCCGGGGCGGGCCGACCCAGCACAACGAGCTGAACCAGGGCGACCACCTCGCCATCAAGGCGCGCAACACGCACATCAGGCTGATCTGGGTGGTGGTCGGCGCCAACGGTGACGGCACGATCCAGTTCGGCCCGGTCGCCACCGACTGCACCGTCCGCCGGGTCCTCCTCCAGGGCGCCTGCTACCCCACCTACACCGACCAGTGGACCGTCCGCACCGACGGCAGCCGGCAGGCGGTCGAGGACGCCCTCGAAGACATCCGGCAGACCATGACCGGCGCCGGCTACCTGCGCTCGGACTACGAGCTGGCGCTCATGTCGTACCCGAGCCCGGGCAGCCCGGACGTGGAGGACAACCCGAACTTCCCCGGCTGGTACGCCGGCGGCTGCCTGCTCTACCTGGCCGACGCCGCGTTCGCCCGGAACAAGGCGGTGCCGATGTTCGAGTCGGCGCTGCGGGCGGCGGCGACCAACACGGGCACCCGCTACCTGGACGCCAGCCGGCTCTTCCACGGCCACGAGGTGTGCACGGACAACACGTCGGTGCGCGGGCTGCACATCGAGCTCGGCATCTGGGACGAGAACGCGGCGCGGCAGTCGTTCCACCCGAACAACCGGGGGCACGGCATGTTCGCCCAGTGCGTCACCCAGTTCTACAACTCCGGGCGGGAGCGGGCGACCTGTGTGGACCCGGCCAGCACCGGCAACGGCGTGCTCTACGACGGGCTCTTCGAGTTCAGGCAGCTGCGCAACGCCGCCACCGGCACCTGCGTCGACGGCAAGGGCTACGACTCGCGCAACGGCACCCCCCAGCAGTCGTACGGCTGTCACGGCGGGCGCAACCAGGGCTTCTGGTACGACCCGACCCGCCAGTCGCTGCACTCGGAGCTCTCCCACGACCGCTGCCTGGACGTCTCGGGCGGGTCGCTGAGCGCCGGTACGGCCGTGAACGTCCACGACTGCCACGGCGGCGCCAACCAGAAGTTCGTGCTCGCCGGCAACCAGATCAGGACGGCCGGCAACGGCAACCTCTGCGTGGCGTTCGACAACCCGTTGCTGGGCACCCCCCGGCTGCGGCTGGCCACCTGCTCCACCAGCACCCGCCAGCAGTGGTCCTTCGAGTCCCGCAACTTCGCCAACCCGGTGGGCTACGGGCACGACGACTTCATCGGCTCCCGCGTCTACTGAGACCGACCGGCCCGCGCGGGCGGTGCCGCCTCCCCCCGCGGGCCCCCCCCCCCGCGGGGGGGGCCCCGGCCCCGACCCCGTGAGGCGGAGGTACGAGTGGACGAGCGCACCCGGCTGCGGCTGGACGTCGCGTACGACGGGTCGGGCTTCTCCGGCTGGGCCGCCCAGCCGACGCGGCGCACGGTCGCCGGGGTGCTCGTGGAGGCCCTCGACCTGGTGCTCGGCGCGGGCACGGCGACCGGGCTGACCGTGGCGGGCCGCACCGACGCGGGGGTGCACGCCGCCGGGCAGGTCTGCCACGTCGACCTGCCGACCGCCGTGTGGCGGGAGCACGAGGGGCGGCTGCTGCGCCGACTCGCCCGGCTGCTCCCCACCGACGTCCGGGTACGCGCGATGGCCGAGGTGCCGGCGGACTTCGACGCCCGGTTCTCGGCCACCTTCCGCCGCTACGAGTACCGCGTCACCGACGCGCCCTGGGGCGCCGAGCCGCTGCGCCGGCACGAGATCCTGGCCTGGCCGAAGCCGCTGGACCTGGCCGCGCTGAACGCCGCCGCGGCGGGGCTGGTGGGGGAGCACGACTTCGCCGCGTACTGCCGGCGCAAGGAGAACGCCACCACGCTGCGCGAGGTGACCCGGCTGGACTGGCGGCGGGGCCCGGACGGGATCCTCGTGGCCACCGTGCAGGCCGACGCGTTCTGCCAGGCGATGGTGCGCAGCCTCGTCGGCGCGATGCTGGTCGCCGGGGACGGGCGTCGGCCGGTCGAGTGGCCGGGCAGCCTGCTGGCCCACCGGGAACGCTCCAGCGAGGTGACCGTGGCGCCGGCGCACGGGCTCACCCTGGTCGCCGTCGGCTACCCCGAGGACCCGGCCGAGTACGCCCGCCGCGCCGAGGCGACCCGCCGGCTGCGCGTACCCGTGGAGGGCTGACCGCCCGGGGCTCGCCTCGCCGGCCACCGGGGGCCGGATCGGCGGACCGGGGCTCGCATCGCCGGCCGCGCGGCGGACCGGGGGGAGGCGGTGCCGGGGCGGTCGCCCAGCGGGGCCCGCGCGCCCGTCCGCCGCAGAGCATCGTCGACCGTCAGGGGAGTGGAAGCCGTGCAGGAACCTCGCCGTGGACGGGACCTCGGCATCGTCGTCGGGACGCTGCCGACGGGACCGCTGAACGCCGTCACCGACGTGCCCGGCGTACGGGTGGGCCACACCACACTGGTCGACGGGAGCAGCATCCGGAGCGGGGTGACGGCGATCGTCCCGGATCAGCTGACCGACCGCCGGTCGCTGCCGGCGGGGCTGTTCGTGGGCAACGGGCACGGCAAGATGGTCGGTTCGACCCAGGTGGCCGAGCTGGGCGAGATCGAGACCCCCGTGGTGCTGACCGCGACGCTGTCGACGTTCCGGGCGGCGGACGCGCTGGTCACCTACATGCTCCGCCAGCCGGGCCGGGAAGCGGTCGAGTCGCTGAACCCGGTGGTGGCGGAGACCAACGACGGGTTCCTGTCCGACATCCGGGCGCGGCCGGTGCGGGCGGAGCACGTCCTCGGCGCGCTGGCGGAGGCCCGTGGCGGACTGCCCGCGGAGGGCGCCGTCGGCGCCGGTACGGGCACCGCGGCCCTCGGTTTCAAGGCCGGCATCGGGACGTCCTCGCGGCTCGCCACGACGTCCGGCGGCACGGTCACCGTCGGGGTGCTGGTGCAGGCCAACTTCTCGGGGGTGCTGCGGGTGTCCGGGGTGCCGATCCGGCCCGAGCAGGTGGGCGTGCCGACCCCGCCGCCCCCGCGCCGGCCCGAGCAGCCGGGGAACTCCTGCGTGATCGTGGTCGCCACGGACGGGCGTCTCGACGCGCGGCAGTTGGGTCGCGTCGCCCGCCGGGCCATCTTCGCCATGGCACTGGTCGGTTCGGATTTCGCCGGCGGCAGCGGCGACTACGCCCTGGCGTTCTCCACCGCCGAGACGCGGACACCGACCGCGCCGGAGTCCGACCTGGAGCCGGTCTTCGCGGCGGTGCTGGAGGCCGTGGAGGAGGCGCTGCTGAACTCGCTGTTCATGGCGCGCACCACCGTCGGCGTCAAGGGGCGGGTCAGGTACGCGGTCCCGCACGACCGGATGCTCGACCTGCTACGGGCGCACCGGGTCGTACTCCGGGCGTGAAAGGCCGGTGCCGACACGCGGAACGGGTGCGCGGCCGTGGCCCACGCACCCGTTCCCCGTCGCGATCCGGTCACTCGCCCCCGTCCTGCGTGCCGGTGTCGCCCGCGCCCTCGTCGGTCGGCTGGCCGGCCGTACCGCCGTCCGCCCGGCGCTCCAGCACGCCCCGGTTGAGGTGCAGCTCGATCATGTCGAAGAGGATCTCCCGGGCCTTCGTGTCGCCGGACCTGATGGTCTCGCCGTCACTGCGGGCGACCACCGCGTACGCGAGGTAGTGGCCGCGCACCTGCCAGCCGACGCGGGCCGGCGCGGTGGCGATCGCCGCGCTGTCCGCGTCGGCCGCCATGCCCCGGAACCGGCCCTCCCGCTCGTCGAGCAGCAGCCGGATCCGGTCCCGGGCGCGCTCGGCGTTGGCCCGGTCCGTCAGGTTGAACAACCCGGTGGTGACGAGGTGGTCGCCGTCGGGCGTCCGCAGCGTGGCCCGGACCACCTGGGTGCAGCCGAGGCGGACCAGCAGGTCGGCGACCTCACCGGTGGCGGCCACCGCGCAGCTGGCGCTGGACTGGCTCTTCAACACCCGGTAGGCGGGCTCCCCGTCGGCGACGACGAGCTGCTTGCCGGGGAAGAGTTCCTTGGCGGTCAGCGGCGCCTGGTCGGTCTCCCGGGAGTCGAGGACCTGTGTCTCGACCTCGGCGGACTCGGGCTGGGCGGTGGGGGTGGCCTGCGGGGTCCTGTCGCGCTCGGCCAGCAGGGCGGCGGCACCGAGGCCGCAGAGCGCGAGCAGCGCGAGGACGGCCGCGCCGCCGACCACGACCTGCCACAGCCGACCGCCGCCACCGCGCGGCGACCGACCGGCCGGCAGGGACGGCTCGACCGGCGACAGCGGCTGGACCGGCGGGGGCGGCTGGACCGGCGGGGGCAGGTGGGCCGGGGGCTGCTCCTCGGTGGGCGTGCGCAGCTGGGTGGGCGGCGGCGACACCTGCGTCGCGGCGCGGACCGGCGCCGGCGCGGCGGAGGGCAGCGCGACCGGTTTGGCGCGGGGCAGCGACGGCGTCGGGAAGCGGGACGGGGAGGGGCCGGCCGGGGGAGGCGGACCGGCACCGAGCACCGACCGGTCGGACCCGGGCTCCGGGTACTCCATGAATGCGTCCTCATCGGACTCGTACCGATACACCATGTCGCCCAGAGTAGGAGGCATTGTCCCTTTAGGCGTGAATAATGGGAAATTGGCGCGGGATCGTTCCGCCTCGTGTTGCGCACCCGCGCCGCCGTGCCGGGTCCTGTGCCGCCGTGCCGGGCCCGCGGCGTCGTGCCGGGCGGCGGTGCGAGAATTGCCGGCGTGACCGGCGAACACTACTTCACCGCTGAACCCACGACCGCCGCCAACCCGCGCGAGGTCGAGTTCTCCGTCGCCGGCCGCGACTACGCACTGGCCTCCTCCGCCGGCGTCTTCTCCGCCGCCCGCCTCGACCCCGGCACGGCGGTGCTGCTGCGCAAGGCCGACCTGCCGTCCGCCGGGACCACCGGTGCCCTGCTCGACCTCGGCTGCGGCTTCGGGCCGATCACCTGCGTCCTCGCCAGCTCGGCGCCCTCGGCCACCGTCTGGGCCGTCGACGTCAACGAACGGGCCCGGGAACTCACCGCGGCCAACGCCGCGCGGGTCGGCGCGGCCGACCGGGTACGCGTCGCCGCGCCGGACGACGTACCCGCCGACCTGACCTTCGCCGAGCTCTGGTCCAACCCCCCGATCCACGTCGGCAAGGACGAGCTGCACGGGATCCTGCTGCGCTGGCTGCCCCGGCTCGCCCCGGACGGCGTCGCCTGGCTGGTGGTGGCCCGCTACCTCGGCGGGGACTCGTTGCAGCGCTGGCTGGTCGAGCGGGGCTGGCAGGTGGGGCGGCACGCCAGCCAGAAGGGCTACCGGGTGCTGCGGGTCACCCGGTAAATGGTTGGGCCGCCGGGCCCGTGCTCGGGCAGGATGCCGACGTGGGATACGTGGACGTGGCAGCGGTCGGGCACATCCTTCCCGACGGTCGGGAGCTCTTCGCCGACGTGTCGTTCCGGGTCGGGGAGGGCGCGAAGGTGGCCCTGGTCGGGCCCAACGGCGCCGGCAAGACGACGCTGCTGCGGATGGTCGCCGGCGACCTGCCGGTGAAGACCGGCGCGATCGCGCGCTCCGGCGGGCTGGGCGTGATGCGCCAGTTCATCGGGATGATCGGCGACGAGTCCACGCTGGCCGACCTGGCCCTGTCGCTGGCTCCGCCGGCGCTGCGCGACGCCGGTCGCCGCCTGGTCGAGACCGAGGGGGCCATGCGCGCGGCCGAGGTCCGCGGCAAGTACAGCACCGCCGCCGGCAAGGCCCAGCTGGCGTACGCGGACGCGCTCGCGGCCTGGGGCGAGGTCGGCGGCTACGACGCCGAGGTGCTCTTCGACACGGTCGCCACCATCGTGCTCGGCCTGCCCTGGGACAGCGCCCGGGAACGGCCCGTCCGGACGCTCTCCGGCGGCCAGCAGAAGCGCTTCGCCCTCGAACTGCTGCTCCGCGGCCCCGACGAGGTGCTGCTCCTCGACGAGCCGGACAACTTCCTCGACGTGCCGGGCAAGCGCTGGCTGGAGGGGCGGCTGCGCGAGTCCGGCAAGTCGGTGCTCTACGTCTCGCACGACCGGGAACTGCTCGCCCACACCGCCGACCGGGTGGTCGCCGTGGAGGGTGGCAGCGCGTGGGTGCACCCGGGCGGCTTCGCGAGCTGGCACGAGGCTCGGGTGGCCCGGCACGCGCGCCTCGACGAGCTGCGCAAGCGGTGGGACGAGGAGCACCAGAAGCTGCGCGAGCTGATGCTGATGTACAAGCAGAAGGCCGCGTACAACGACGGGATGGCGTCGCGCTACCAGGCCGCGCAGACCCGGCTGCGCAAGTTCGAGGAGGCCGGGCCACCGCCCGTACCGCCGAAGGACCAGGACATCCGGATGAAACTGACCGGCGGGCGGACCGGCAAGCGCGCGGTGGTCTGCGAGCAGTTGGAGCTCGACGGCCTGACCTTCCCGTTCGACCTGGAGATCTGGTACGGCGACCGGGTCGCGGTGCTCGGCGCCAACGGCACGGGGAAGTCGCACTTCCTGCGGCTGCTGGCCCGGGGCGGCACCGACCCCGACCCCGCCAACGGCCCGGTCGACGGCGCCCTCGCGCTCGCGCCGGTGGCGCACGACGGGGTGGCCCGGCTCGGCGCGCGGGTGCGCCCGGGGCACTTCTCGCAGACCCACGACCGGCCGGAGCTGATGGGGAGGACCCTCGTCGAGATCCTCTGGCGGGGCGACGAGCACCGGGCCGGCATGGACCGGCACGCCGCGATGGCGGCGCTGAGTCGGTACGAGCTGGCCGGGCAGGGCGACCAGCGGTTCGGCACCCTCTCCGGCGGACAGCAGGCGCGCTTCCTGGTGCTGCTGCTGGAGCTGTCCGGCGCGACGCTGCTGCTGCTCGACGAGCCCACCGACAACCTCGACCTGGCGTCGGCGGAGGCGCTGGAGGCCGGGCTGACCGCGTTCGAGGGGACCGTGGTGGCGGTGACCCACGACCGCTGGTTCACCCGCTCCTTCGACCGGTTCGTGCTCTTCCGCGGCGACAACGAGGTGGTGGAGACCCCGGAGCCGGTCTGGGACGTGGCGTGATCCCCGCCGACCTGGCCGACCGCCTCTGCGCGGTCGGCGGGGTCGTCGCCGTCGCCCTCGGCGGCAGCCGGGCCCGGGGCGAGCACCGGCCGGACTCCGACTGGGACCTCGGCCTCTACTACCGGGGCGAGCTGGACGTGCCGGGGCTGCGCGCCGTCGCCGCCTCGGTCGCCGACGAGGAGGTCGAGCTGACCCCGCCCGGCGGCTGGGGGCCGTGGGTCGACGGCGGCGGGTGGCTGCGCGTCGGCGGTACGGCGGTCGACTGGATCTACCGCGACCTCGACCGGGTGCACCGGATCTGGGCCGACTGCCGGGCCGGTCGCTACGAGGTCGGCGTGCAGGCCGGGCACCCGCTCGGGTTCTACTCGTCCGCCTACGCCGGCGAGGTGGCGCTCTGCCGGGTGCTCGGCGACCCGACCGGTGAGCTGACCGCGCTGCGGGAGGAGACCCGCGCGTACCCGCCGGCCCTGGCCGACGCCCTGACGGCCGGCGGGTGGGAGGCCCGGTTCCTGGTCGACGGCGCGGCCAAGGCGGTTGCGGCCGGTGACGGCGGGTACGTGGCCGGCTGCCTGTTCCGGGCGGTCGGCGTACTCGCCCAGGTGCTGCACGCCCGGGCCGGGCGGTGGCTGGTCAACGAGAAGGGCATGATCGCCGCCGCCGGGCGGCTGCCGGGCGCGCCACCCGACTTCGCCCGGCGGGCGCAGGGGCTGCTCGGGGCGGTCGGACACACGCCGGACGAGCTGGCCGGCACGCTCGCCGCCGCCCGGCGGCTCGTCGCCGACGTCCTGGACCGAGCCGACCTGGCGGCCCTCCACGAATGCGTGCCGGTCGATGGGATGGGGCGTGCCGGGCCGGGCGGCATAGGGTGGATCTCGTGACTGAGATGACCTACCGCCGGTTGGGCGACTCCGGGCTCGTGGTGTCCGTGGTCGGCATCGGCTGCAACAACTTCGGCCGCAAGCTCGACCTCGACGGCACCCGGGCGGTGGTCGCCGCCGC
Source organism: Micromonospora sp. NPDC023633 (assembly GCF_040640035.1). NCBI lineage: Bacteria > Bacillati > Actinomycetota > Actinomycetes > Micromonosporales > Micromonosporaceae > Micromonospora > Micromonospora sp. NPDC023633. Next base: position 10,455 of record NZ_JBFABB010000130.1, read on the forward strand.
GCTCGACGCCGGAATCAACTTCTTCGACACCGCCGACATCTACGGCGAGCCGCAGGGCGGCTCCGAGGAGCTGCTGGGCCAGGCGCTCAAGGGCCGGCGCGACGACGTGGTGGTGGCCACCAAGTTCGGCATGGACATGAACGGCATGAACGGCCCCGACTTCGGCGCCCGGGGCGCGCGTCGCTACATCGCCCGGGCGGTCGAGGCGTCGCTGCGCCGACTCGGCACCGACCACATCGACCTGTACCAGATGCACGAGCCCGACCCGGGCACCCCGATCGACGAGACGCTCGCCGCGCTCGACGACCTCGTCCGCGCCGGCAAGGTCCGTTACCTGGGCAACTCCAACTTCGCCGGCTGGCAGATCGCGGACGCGGACTGGGTGGCGTCGTCGAACGGCCGGTCCAGGTTCATCAGCGCGCAGAACCACTACAGCCTGCTGGAGCGCGGCGTCGAGGCCGAGGTGGTGCCGGCGTGCGAGCGGTTCGGCCTCGGGCTGCTGCCGTTCTTCCCGCTGGCCAACGGGCTGCTCACCGGCAAGTACAAGCGGAACGAGGCCCCGCCGGCCGGCAGCCGCCTCGCCGGTGGCGGCCGGTACGCCCAGCGACTCGCCGCCGCCGACTGGGACACCATCGAGGCGATCGAGGCGTACGCCGCCGAGCGGGGCCTGTCGATGCTCCAGGTGGCGATCGGCGGGCTGGCCGCCCAGCCGGCGGTGACCTCGGTGATCGCCGGCGCCACCACGCCCGAGCAGGTACGCGCCAACGCGGAGGCGGGCACCTGGCAGCCCACCGACGAGGATCTCGACGCCCTGCGCGCCGTCCTCTGACACCCGCCCCCGCCCCCGGCACCGCAGCACTGCGGCACCGGGGGCGGTGCGCTGCGCGCGGCACCCACACCCGCGCCTGCGCGAGGTTCGGTGGAACGCCCTTCGGCGACGGCGGCGCTGCCCCGGAACGGCAGGAAGGCGAGCCGGGGCGGTACCCGGGTGGCGGAGGACATCCGGACAGCATGGCGTGACGGGACGGTCACGCGCCGCCCCGACCGTCGGGATCGGGCGGTCGGTGTGAAATCCGCATCCCGACCTTGGCGGATCCGGCGATCCGTCGTACGGTGACACCCGCAAGTGACCCACGGGAGCCCGGTACACCGGGCTGAGAGGGGGGCTGTGAGCCCCCGACCGTCGAACCTGATCCGGGTAATGCCGGCGCAGGGAGGAGTGTTGCCGTGCCGTCCCTCGGGCGACTGCATCTCATCACCGACACCCGACCCGGGCGGGATCCGCTCGCCGTGCTGCGGGCCGCCCTTCCGGTGGCCCGCGCGGAACTGGTCGTGCAGGTCCGGGTGACCGACGACGCCACCGACCGGGAGGCGTACGACCTGGCCCGCCGGGCGGTCGCGCTCTGCGCCCGGTACGACGCCACCTGCCTGGTGAACGACCGGCTGCACGTGGCGCTGGCGGTGGGTGCCGCTGGTGGGCACGTCGGCGCGGACGACCTGCCGGTCGGGGCGGCCCGCCGGGTGCTCGGCGCGACCGCCGTGCTCGGCGCCACCGCCCGCGAGCCGGGGACGGCCGCCGAGGCGGTCGCCGCCGGGGCCAGCTACCTGGGCGTGGGCCCCTGCCACGCCACCAGCACCAAGGCGGGGCTGCCGGCGCCGATCGGCCCGGCGGGGGTACGCGCCGTCGCCGACGCCGTGGACGTGCCGGTCGTCGCGATCGGCGGGGTGACCGCCGCCAGGGTTCCCGCGTTGGTGGCCGCGGGGGCGTACGGGGTGGCGGTGGTGGGGGCGCTCTCCGGGGCGGCCGACCCGGCCCGGGCGACGGCGGAGCTGCTGGGAGCGCTGGGGTGCTGACCCGACCGGACGTCGCCGTGGTGGGGGCGGGACCGGTCGGGCTGGCGATCGCCTGGCGCTGCGCGGCGCGCGGGCTCCGGGTCGTCGTGCACGACCCCGCCCCGGGCCGCGGCGCGTCCCACGTCGCCGCCGGGATGCTCGCCCCGGTCGCCGAGGCGTACTTCGGCGAGCACGAGTTGACCGGGCTGCTGACCGCCTCCGCCGCCCGCTGGCCGGCGTTCGCCGCCGAACTGACCGCCGCCAGCGGTGTCGACGTCGGCTACCGGACCGAGGGCACGCTGATGGTCGGGCTCACCGCCGACGACCTGGCCGAGGCGCGCCGGCTGTGGGCGTACCAGCAGGGGATCGGACTGCCGGTGACGCCGCTGCGCCCCTCGGCGCTGCGGGACCGCGAGCCGGCGCTGGCGCCCCGGGTGCGCGGCGGCGCGCTCGCCGCCACCGACCACCAGGTCGACCCGCGCCGGCTCGTGCCCGCGCTGCGCAGGGCCGCCGAGCGGGCCGGCGCCACTCTGGTCCCCGCCGCCGTGCGCGCCCTGTCCGACGTGGACGCCGGGGTCACGGTGGTCGCGGCCGGCTGCGGCGCGGCCGCCCTGACGGGGCTGCCGGTGCGGCCGGTGAAGGGGCAGGTGGTCCGGCTCCGCGCGCCCGGCGGCGGCGTGCCGGGCTTTCGGCACGTCATCCGGGGGTACGCCGACGGCGAGCACGTCTACCTCGTCCCCCGCGCGGACGGGGAGGTGGTGGTGGGCGCGACCGTCGAGGAGCGCTCCGACACCGACGTGTCCGCCGGGGCGGTGCTGCGCCTGCTCCGCGCCGCCGTCGACCTGCTGCCCGAGCTGGCCGGGTACGACCTGGTCGAGACCCTCGCCGGCCTGCGTCCCGGCACCCCCGACAACGCCCCCATCCTCGGCCCGCTGCCCGGCCGGCCTGGCGTGCTCGCCGCGACCGGACACCACCGGCACGGCATCGTGCTCACCCCGGTCACCGCCGACCTGATCGCCGACCTGGTCGGTACGGGTGTGGCGGACCCGATGCTCGCCCCCTTCACCCCGGCCCGCTTCGCGCCGGCCGCGCCCGCCGGGCCCACCGCCCGCCCGCCCTCATCCGAGGAGGAGCACACGTGGAACTGACGGTGAACGGCGCCGGGCGCAGCCTGCCCGGCGGCTCGACCGTGGCGGACCTGGTCCGCGCGGTCACCGACCAGCAGCGCGGCCTCGCCGTCGCGGTCAACGGGGAGGTGGTGCCGCGTACGGGCTGGCCGACGACCCTGCTGCGCGAGGGCGACCGCGTCGAGGTGCTCAGCGCCGCCCAGGGCGGGTGACGCGGTGAGCTTCGACCTGGGGGGCGTGCGACTCACGTCCCGGCTGATCCTCGGCACCGGCGGCGCGGCCAACCTGCGCGTGCTGGAGGACGCGATCCGTGCCTCCGGCACCGAACTGGTCACCCTGGCCCTGCGCCGGGTCGACACCGCCCCCGGCACCGCCGGCGGGCTGCTGGACCTGCTGGACCGCTGCGGCGTGAAGCTGCTGCCGAACACCGCCGGCTGCTACACGGCGGGCGAGGCGGTCAAGGTGGCGCACCTGGCCCGGGAGGCGTTCGGCACCGACTGGGTGAAGCTGGAGGTGATCGGCGACGAGCGCACGCTGCTGCCCGACGGGGTGGAGCTGCTGCGCGCCGCCGAGGAGCTCGTCGCGGACGGGTTCGTCGTGCTGCCGTACACGTCGGACGACCCGATCCTGGCACGCCGGCTGGCCGACGTCGGCTGCGCCGCGGTGATGCCGGCGGGCGCGCCGATCGGCTCCGGCCTGGGCGTGTCGAACCCGCACCACATCCGGCTGATCCGGCAGGGCGTCGACGTGCCGGTGATCCTGGACGCCGGCATCGGCACCGCCTCGGACGCCGCGCTGGCCATGGAGCTGGGCTGCGACGCGGTACTGCTCGCCAGCGCGGTCACCCGCGCCGCCGACCCGGTGGCGATGGCGACGGCGATGCGGTACGCGGTCGAGGCGGGCCGGCTCGCGTACCGGGCGGGCCGGATCGCGCGGCGCTTCCACGCGCTCGCCTCCACCCCGGACGAGGGGCGGCCCGACCTGTGACCGGCCCCGGTCTCGTTCATGCGGATCTTGGTGCGGAAGCGCCCCTGGAGGGGCCGTTCCGTGCCAAGACCTCGCGCGCACCGGCCGGCGTCGTGCTGTTGACGGACCGGTGGCAGGCGGGGCGGCCGTTGGTCGAGGTCGTTGCCGGGGCGGTGGCCGGGGGAGTGCGGTGGGTGGTGCTGCGCGAGAGGGATCTGCCCCGGGCCGAGCGCGCCGCCCTCGCCGTCGAGCTGCGGGCAGTCCTCGCCGAGGTCGGCGGCACGCTGGTGGTGGCCGGGCCGGACCCGCTCGACGGGGACGCCGTGCACCTGCCGTCGGCCGGCCCGTACCCGCCGCCGCGTCTCGGCCTGGTCGGCCGCTCCTGCCACGACCGGGCCGAGCTGGCCAGGCTCACCACGGAGGACTACGCCACCCTCTCGCCCGTCTACCCGACCAGATCCAAACCCGGCTACGGCCCACCCCTGCACCCTCGGGGGCTGGCCGAGCTGATCACGGTCAGCCCGGCGCCGATCCTGGCTCTCGGCGGAGTGGAGACCCCGGGGCAGGTGCACGCCTGCGTCGAGGCGGGCGCCGTGGGTGTGGCGGTGCTGGGTGCCGTCATGCGCGCCGACGACCCCGAGGAGGCAGCCGCCACCCTCACGGCAGCCGCCGACGCGGCGAGCCGGACCCGGCATGGCCGGTCGGATCTTGCCGATGTGGCGCGCAGCCGGCACGACCGCACGGCGGTCTCCAGGACGGGGCTGCGGCCGGCCGTGCCCACGGAGGGATCAAGCCTGACCGCCCGGAGTGGGCGCGGTCGGCCGCAGCCCTCAACCGTCACCACCGCGATCACAGACGGTCGGACGACGAGCAGGGACGGTGGGCCGCACCCGGGCGCGACCAGGGGAGAGGGACAGTGACGCCGACGACCGTGCTCACCATCGCCGGGTCGGACTCCGGCGCGGGCGCCGGCATCCAGGCCGACCTGAAGGTCTTCGCGGCCCTCGGCGCGTACGGCACCAGCGTGCTCACGGCGGTCACCGCGCAGAACACGAGGGGCGTCGACGCCGTGCTGCCACTGCCGCCGCGCACGGTCACCGAGCAGCTCGACAGCGTGCTCGCCGACTTCACCGTCCGCGCCGTCAAGACGGGCATGCTCGGCACCCCGGCGGTCGCCGACGCGGTGGCCGACGCCGCCGAGGACGGCCGGCTGCCGCACCTCGTCGTCGACCCGGTGCTCGTCGCCACCAGCGGGCACCGGCTGGGCGTGGTCGCCGCCGTCGAGCGGCTGCTGCCGTACGCGCGGGTGGCGACGCCGAACTGCGCGGAGGCCGCGGCCATCACCGGACGCCCGGTGACCACGGTCGAGGAGATGGTCGCCGCCGCCGAGGCGCTCGCGGCGGGCGGCCCGGCGCACGTCGTGGTGACCGGCGGCGACGTGGACGCCGACGGCGAGGCGGTCGACGTGCTGCACGGCGGCGGCGTCACCACCCTGCTGCGCGCGCCCCGGGTCGACACCCGGCACAACCACGGCACCGGGTGCTCGTTCTCGGCGGCGATCGCCGTCCGGTTGGCGCTCGGCGACCCGGTGCCGACGGCGGTCGCCGCCGCCAAGGAGTACGTCCTCCGCGCGCTGACCGGCGCGCGGGACTGGGAGCTGGGCGCGGGACGCGGCCCGCTGGACCACTTCGGCTGGTCCGCTTGATCACCAGGGAGGCTGTCATGCAGGCACGTCGCAAGGTGTACGTGGAGGGGTCCCGGCCGGACGTCCGGGTGCCGTTCGCCGAGGTGGAACTGACCGGTGACAACCCGCCGCTGCGGCTCTACGACACCTCCGGACCCGGCTCCGACCCGGAGGTCGGGCTGCCGCCGCTGCGCGGAGCGTGGATCGCCGAGCGCGGCGACGTGGCCCCGGTGCGGGGCGCGGGCACCCCGCTCGCCGGCGCCGACGGCCGGCGTCCCACCCAGCTCGCGTACGCGCGGGCCGGGGTGGTGACCCCGGAGATGGAGTTCGTGGCGATCCGGGAGGGGATGGCGCCGGAGTTCGTCCGGGACGAGATCGCCGCCGGGCGGGCCGTGCTGCCGCTCAACGTCAACCACCCCGAGTGCGAGCCGGCGATCATCGGCAAGGCGTTCCTGGTGAAGGTGAACGCCAACATCGGCACCTCGGCGGTCACCTCGTCGGTCGCCGAGGAGGTGGAGAAGCTGACCTGGGCCACCCGGTGGGGCGCGGACACGGTGATGGACCTGTCGACCGGCAGGCGGATCCACGAGACGCGCGAGGCGATCGTGCGGAACTCGCCGGTGCCGATCGGCACCGTGCCGATCTACCAGGCGCTGGAGAAGGTCGGCGGCGACCCGGTGAAGCTGAGCTGGGAGGTGTTCCGGGAGACCGTGATCGAGCAGGCCGAGCAGGGCGTCGACTACATGACGGTGCACGCCGGGGTGCTGCTGCCGTACGTGCCGCTGGCGGTGGACCGGGTGACCGGGATCGTGTCGCGGGGCGGCTCGATCATGGCGGCCTGGTGCCTGGCGCACCACGAGGAGAACTTCCTCTACACGAACTTCCGCGAGCTGTGCGAGATCCTGGCTTGCTACGACGTGACCTTCTCGCTCGGCGACGGGCTGCGCCCCGGCTCGATCGCGGACGCCAACGACGAGGCGCAGTTCGCCGAGCTGCGCACCCTGGGCGAGCTGACGAAGGTCGCCTGGGAGCACGACGTCCAGGTGATGATCGAGGGGCCCGGCCACGTGCCGATGCACAAGATCAAGGAGAACGTGGACCTCCAGCAGGAGTGGTGCCACGAGGCGCCGTTCTACACCCTCGGCCCGCTGACCACGGACATCGCCCCCGCGTACGACCACATCACGTCGGCGATCGGCGCGGCGATGATCGGCATGTTCGGCACCGCCATGCTCTGCTACGTGACCCCGAAGGAGCACCTGGGGCTGCCGGACCGCGACGACGTGAAGGCCGGCGTGATCGCGTACAAGATCGCGGCCCACGCGGCCGACCTGGCCAAGGGGCACCCGGGCGCGCAGGCGTGGGACGACGCGCTGTCCAAGGCCCGGTTCGAGTTCCGCTGGGAGGATCAGTTCAACCTCTCGCTGGACCCGGAGACCGCGCGGTCGTACCACGACGCGACGCTGCCGGCGGAGCCGGCGAAGACCGCGCACTTCTGCTCGATGTGCGGCCCGAAGTTCTGCTCCATGAAGATCACCCAGGAGCTGAAGGAGTACGCGGCGCGCGGCATGCGGGACAAGTCGGAGGAGTTCCTCTCCTCGGGCGGGCGGGTCTACCTGCCGCTCGCCTGAGCCGCCGCGGCTGCCCGCCGGGGAGACGGCCGCCGAACCGACGCCCCGCGTCCCGGGTGGGTCAGTCGCGGTGGTGGCGGCCGGTGGAGCGCAACGACCGCCGGCCGCTCTCCTGCTCGGGCTCGTTGTCCGGGACCGGCTTGCTCAGCCCGGTGACCCAGTCCACGTACTCCTCTTCCTGCGCCGGCAGCGGCTCGGTCTCCCGGTCGGCCGGGGCGGCGTCCTCGGCCCGGGACCGGTTGCGGCGGAACAGGCCCAGCCGGCCCCGGCCCCGCCCGGCGGGCTGCTCGGCCTCGGCGGGCGACGCGGATCCGGGCGACGACGCCTGCGCCCCGGCGGCGGGGGCGCCGTTCTCCGGCGCGGCGTCGACGGACGCCGGGGCGGGGCCGCCCCGGCGCGCGGTGGAGAGGGCCTCCCAGTTCGCGGCCCGGGCCAGGTCGGGCATCGGGGCCCGGTGGCGGGGCCACGCCTCGTCCGCCGACCACGGCTCGACGTCCGGTACGGCCGGACGCTCGGCG
>NZ_JBFABB010000131.1:0-18154 GCF_040640035.1 Micromonospora sp. NPDC023633
GACCGTCGCCCCGGCCGCCGGCGCCCCGGCCGCCGGCGCCCCGGCCGCCGGTGGGCCGGCCCACCCGGACGGTTCCGGCGAGCCCGTCCGGGCCGGCTTCACCGCGACCTCGTTCACCTCGGTCTCGCTGGACCCGCCGCTCGTCTCGTTCTGCCTCGGGACCGCCTCGTCGAGCTGGCCCGTGTTCGCCCGGGCCGAGCACGTCGCCGTGCACCTGCTCGGCGCCCACCAGCGGGAGGCCGCCCGGGTCTTCGCCACCGGCGGGATCGACCGGTTCGCCGCCTATCCGCACTGGGCGCCGGGGCCGTTCGGCGTGCCGCTGCTGTCCGGGGTGCTGGCCCGGCTGCTCTGCCGGGTCGCGCACCGGGTGCCGGCCGGCGACCACACCCTCTTCGTGGCCGAGCCGCTCGCGCTCGGCGGCGGCGAGGACGGGGACCCGCTGGTCCACCACCGGGGCGGCTACACCACGACGGGTACGCCGGCGCGGGCGTGACCGGCTCGGTCACTCCGGACGGCGGGAACGCCGTCGGCGCGGGCTGTGGGCGTCGGGCCCGCCGACCGGCGGCGTCGTGCCTCGGCGGTCGGTCCCGCCGCCGCCGACCGGGCGGGGCGGTGTCAGGCGGGGGCGCGGTCGACGACGAGCACGCGGGAGACGCTGCCGTCGTCCTCGGCGATGTCGCGCTCGTGGACGAAGCCGAGCTTGCCCAGCAGCGCCAGCGAGGCGTGGTTGGCGTCGGCGACCGTCGCGTACACGCGGGGCAGGCCGAGGGTGTCGAAGCCGTAGCGGACCAGAGCCCGGGCCAGCTCGGTGCCGAGGCCATCGCCCCAGGCCGCCTTCGCCAGCGCGTAGATGATCTCGTGGCCGTCGACCTGCTCCGTCCGCTTGATCTCGGCGTGCCCGACGTACCGGCCGTCGCGGCGGACCGCCCAGACGTCGAAGAGGTCGTTCGCGTAGACCTTCGTGAACACCCGCCCGAAGAGGGCGCCGGCCTCCTCGGCGCTGAGCGGGCCGTCGCCCATGAACCGGCCCACCTCGGGGTCGGTGAGCAGGGCGATGGAGTCCTCGGCGTCGTCCGGCCGGTAGGGCTCCAGCAGCAGGCGTTCGGTGTGCAGGACGGGGGTGGGCATCAGCGCGGCTCCCAGGCGTCGGGCAGGGCGGTCAACCTACGCACGTGGGCGGGGAGCCGGCCACTGACTATCTCCGCGAGGCTCACCTCGTCAACCACCCGGCGCACGGCGGCCCGCACCGCGACCCAGAGCCCCGGCAGGTTCTCCGCCGCGCCCTCGTAGCTGGTCTCCTCCGGACGCAGCCCGCGGACCCCGGCCAGCGGGCCCTCCACCGCGCGCAGCACCGCGCCGACGGTCACCTCGCGCGGCGGGCGGGCCAGCGTGTAGCCACCCTCGGCGCCGCGCTGCGCCCGGACGATGCCGGCCCGCCGCAGGTCGGCCAGGACCGCCTCCAGGAACTTGCGCGGCATGTCCTGCTCCGTGGCGATGGCCTGGGTGGACAACAGCCGGGGGTACGCGGTGGCGAGGCTCAGGGCCGCCCGTACCGCGTAGTCGCCGCGCGCGGAGATCTGCACCCCGACATCATGCCCCGCGCGGGCGACCGGCCGCGTCGGCGGGCGGGCGGGGCCGGACGACCGGCCCGGGTACCGGCTGCTCACGGGCCGCGCGGAACGCGCCCGGGCTCACCCCGACCTCGCGGGTGAAGAACCGGCCGAAGTTCGTCGGCTCGGAGAAGCCCAGCCGCCGGCCGATCCGGGCGATCGGCTCGTCGGTGGCCGCCAGGAGGCGGCTCGCCTGAAGCGCCACCCGCTCGTCGACCACCTGCTTGGCGCTGCGCCCGGTCACCGCCAGGCAGGCCCGGGTGAGCGTACGCACCGAGCAGCCCAGCCGGGCGGCGTAGTCCTCGACGCGGCGGGTGTGCTGGTAGCCGCGTTCGACCTCGCGGCAGAGCCGGTGGAAGGTGGCGGCCTCCGCCCGGGTCGCCGGGTGGGCGCGTTCGGGCAGCAGCGACAGCCGCAGCAGCAGCACGGCGAGCTGGTGGCGCAGCAGTCCACGCGCGGCGGCCAGCCCCCGGTGCCGCTGGCAGTCCACCGCCAGCTGGCTCACCTCGTTGATCACCGCGTCCTCGTCCTCGCCGGCGAGCTGGAGCCAGGCCGGCACGGCGTCCGGGTCGACGTCGAGCCCGCGCAGCGCCGCCGGGTCCCAGCGCACCACCGTCGCGTCGAGCTGCGGGCCGGCGCAGCGCAGCACCTGGCCGGCGCGCACCCGCAGCAGCGTGCCGGGCCGGCAGGGCAGGGCGCGGAAATCCAGCTCGGCGGTGCCGTGTCCGCCCGTGGTCAGCACGAGCAGGTCCTTCTCCAGCAGCACCGGGCGCCGCCAGCGCGGCTCGGAGGCGAGGTCACCGAGGGCCACCGTGTCGATCTCGGCGGGGGCGGTCGCCGGGTTGCCGGGCGGAACGGGGGAGAGCTGACCGGAAGAGACCATCGCCTGCGACGGTAGCCCGGGGCGACGATCAACGCATCCCGGGAACGCGGCGCAGGTCGCGCGGGCTGGGGCGGGCGGGTGTCGGGCAGGCTGGCGGGGGTTGTCGAGGTCTTCGGGGGCGGGCTATGTTACCGAGCGGTAGCGCCGTCCGGTCGAGGCACGGCCGGAGCCGGTCCGCGCCGGTCGGCCGCCCCGCCCCGGCGGCCCCGGCCGACTCGCGATGGGATGGGCATGACGGATCTGTTCTCGGTCGAAGGCAAGACGGTCCTGGTCACCGGCGGCTCGCGGGGGATCGGCCTGATGATCGCCCAGGGCTTCGTCCGGGCCGGCGCGCACGTGATCATCTCGTCCCGCAAGGCGGACGTCTGCGAGGCCGTGGCCAAGGAACTCTCCGCCGAGGGGCACTGCGAGGCCATCCCCGCCGACCTCGGCCACGACGCCGGCGCCGAGGGCCTGGCCGCCGCCGTCCGGGAGCGGTTCGACCGGCTCGACGTGCTGGTCAACAACGCGGGCGCGACCTGGGGCGCGCCGCTGGAGTCGTACCCGGAGAGCGCGTTCGACAAGCTCTGGGCCGTCAACGTCAAGGCCGTCTTCCGGCTCACCACCGCGCTGCTGCCCGCGCTGCGCGCGTCGGCCAGCGCCGACGACCCGGCCCGCGTCATCAACATCGGCTCCATCGACGGCATCCGGGTGCCGATGATGGAGGTGTACGCGTACTCGGCGACCAAGGCTGCCGTGCACATGCTCACCCGCAGCCTGGCCCACCAGCTCGCCGGCGAGCAGATCACCGTCAACGCGATCGCGCCGGGGCCGTTCGAGAGCAAGATGATGGCGTTCGCGCTGGACGACCCCGCGTCCCGGGCCGCCATCGAGGGGCAGGTGCCACTGGGCCGGATCGGTCGGCCGGAGGACATGGCCGGCACCGCGATCTACCTGTCGTCGCGCGCCGGGGCGTACCTCACCGGCGCGGTGATCCCGGTCGACGGCGGCATCACCACCCACGGCTGAGCCCGGCGAGGGGCGGGAGGCGGTGCGCGTACCCCCTGGTGGGCTGGGGCCGCGCGGACTCGGCAGATCCGCGCGGCCCTCGGCCGGTGTGGCCGGTGGTTCAGCGACCGGCGAGCAGCCGGCTCACCGCGGTGTCGACGTCCAGGTGCTCGGCCTCGCGGCCGCGCGGGACGACGACGTAGGTCCGGCGCAGGAAGCGCACCAGGACGCTGCGCGGCACCTCGAACAGGGCGTTGCCGTCGGGCGACGACAGCGCCAGCGCGACGAAGTCCCCGCGCGGGGTGGCCCAGGGCCAGACCCGCACGTCGCCGATGCCGGCCGGCTCGTCGAGGCCCGTGACCAGCAGCTCCCGGGCGAACGACCAGCTGACCGCCTCGCCGCCGGCGGATTCAGCATGGAACAGGACATGGACCGCATACGGATCAGCAGGGTCGTAACGCAGACTGGCACGCACCGGCAAGGCGGTGGCGTCAGGTGCGACGAGCCTTAGCGACGTCTCGACCTCTACGGTCGTCGGTCGGATGACACTCATGGACGATCTCCCCCCGGCACCGCTGCGGAACGCGCGTGTCCCGCTTTTCCCATACTCAGGTGCTACTCCTGGCTACGCTCCGCCATACGCTGACTTCACCCAGTGGTGGGAAGGGGGTCGGAAAGGCCGCGTGAATGTGAAGATTCATGTAGGATTTCCGGTTCTGCCCAGTGCGTGATCCCGCCCGGCATCGGGTGGTTCAGTCGTCGACTTACTCCGGTAACGTCCAGTCGGCCGTTGCAGTGACGGGCGCGAGCCACACTGGGGGAGGAAATGGTTACGAAACGATCCTCAGTGGATCCGAAGGCGGTGCCGGGCCCGCCGAACGTCGCGGCCCGGGCAGCTGAACAGCGGGGGTACGGAGTGCCGATGGAGCAGCACGACCGGCCCGGTCGGGCGGCGTCCGACCGGAGTGGCGCGGGCGGGACGGCGCTGGCCGAGCGGCGGCAGCGACCGCGCTGGCGGCAGCGGCTGGGCACGACCCTCGACCTGATCCGCGCCAACCCGACCGGACGGGTCACCCTCAAGATCTTCATCGCCATCGCAGGCGCCCTCGTCGTCAGCATCGGCATCGCCCTCATCCCGCTGCCCGGGCCGGGCTGGCTGCTGGTGATCGCCGGCCTCGGCATCTGGGCCGTCGAGTTCCACTGGGCCCGCCGGCTGCTCGGCTTCACCCGCCGGCACGTGCACAACTGGACCCAGTGGGTGAAGGACCGCTCACTGGCCGTGCGCTTCCTGCTCGGCTCCGTCGGGCTGGTCTTCGTCGGCTCGGTGGTCTGGCTGTCGCTGAAGTTCAGCTTCGGCATCGACGTGGTGGCCGAGGCGCTGCACTACCTGGCGACGCACTGACCCGGGCTGACCTGGGGCTTCGCCGGGACGGCCGACTGCCGCGCGGCACGCGGACCCCGGATTTCCGGTCCGGTCCCTCGATCAGGTAGAGTCATCGGCGCTGAGGGCGATTAGCTCAGCGGGAGAGCGCTTCGTTCACACCGAAGAGGTCACTGGTTCGATCCCAGTATCGCCCACAATGAATATAGGCAGTTGAGAGGCCGGTTGGAGTGATCTCCAGCCGGCCTCTCTGCTACCCCTCGACAGAGATCATGAGTCACCCGTGAGTCGCCGCGTTCGCTGCGTCGGCAGCGGCGTGATGCCGAGATCCGCCAGCCGCGCCTTGATCGCGATGTCGAAGCCCTCCTCCAGACCCTCCTCGCGGCCCTCCTTTCGGCCCTCCTCGCGGGCCCGCTGCAGGGCTGGGCCGGACGGGTCGGTGCTGTCGTCCACACTGGCCGGCTGGATGCCGACCGAGTGGTCGTGGTGAGCCTGCGACATGTACGTGCGGCCCACCGCCGGACGGCATGTCAGCGCCGGGTGGGGCCGAGTGGAGGCGAGGCGTTCGGCCAGGCGCTCCATCGCGGCGGTCAGCTGCGCCATCTGGGTGGACAGCTCACGCTGCTGCTGGGCGAGTTCGCGTTGCTGTCGGCCAAGGTCGCGCAGCTGCCGTCCAAGGTGGCGCCGGTTGTGGGCCTCCGTCGAGTGCGCGATCCATCCGCAGCCACCCCCGATAGACAGCACGGCCAGGATCGCGTAGACGCCGACGTTGGCGTGAAGATGCGTGTAGTGGTCGACGGCCAGTGTGGCCACCAGCAGGATGCCGCTTGCTGCCCCGGCTAGTAGGTAGAGGTGGGCCGCGCAAAGACGGATCTCGACGTCAGGCGGCTTGGTCTCGATGGTCCCCCTTGCAATTCCCATCGATGGATTTTGCAGGGTGCCACGCATGGTGAGGCAACGATCACGAGGATTCTTACAGATGGCGCAACATACATGATCTAGCCGTAACGTTTGTACGGCCGTCGGCGATTCGTGCCCGATCTACTCTGGTTGCGCTGGTCGGATGACGACGCGGTACCGGTCGGCCGAGTACAAGTCCTGCAGCCCGTCTTCGTGCGTGACGATCAGCAGCGGCACGCCCTCCGGTACGGCGTACTCGTCGCGTTCACGAGGCGTCGGATTCCTGGACCACACCTGATCGCCCGGGTCTACCTCGACCAGTTCCTGCTCAAGGTGCTCCCGCACGACCACACCGTAGCCCCGCACCGCGTGCGCCAGGCCCTCATCGCGCAGTTGCTGCACGGCCGCCCTGGCTGTCTTCGTCGCAACCCCGTACGTCTGCGACAGGGTCGCCTCCGACGGTAGGCGGGCGCCTGGTCCGAGCTGCCCGGACGTGATCTGGGCGCGGAGGATCTCGGCCAGCTCGGCGTAGCCGACCGCGTCCCGCCCCGGGTAGATCACGCCCGCAGGCTAGAGCGGACGTCACATGTGACGGGTGGGCTACCTGGGTAGCCCAATATCGAGGGGTGCGCCTCGGCCCGTAGCGCGTTACGGTGCCAGCTCAGGCCGGACCGGGGGTGCCCATGCCGAGTGTCGAGCGAGAGCGCAGGATCCACGACGCTAACCGGAAGGCGCGCCGCGACCTGCGGAAACACCGGCCGACACGGACGCGCTACCCGAGGTGGATCAACCTCACCGCCGGGGCGCTGGTGGCCTCGATCGTCGCCTCGATCGTCGCCGCCGCGATCGAACAGGCGCTGCGCTAGTCCCGTGCATCGGCGGTCGTCAGCGCGTACCGTCGGGGTACACGATGTACCCCCGACCCGGCGAGGTGCCCCATGGTCGACCAGCAGCCCACCCCCGGACAGCGCGTCGAACGGCTCCGCCGCGCCGCCGGCCTCTCCCGCGAGCAGCTCGCCGGCCTCACCGGCCTGAGCCCCACCACCGTCAAGTTCGTCGAGAAGGGCCGCCGCAGCCTGACGCTCACGGTCGCCCAGAAGGTGGCGCCGCACCTCGGCGTGCATGACCTCGCCGACCTCTTCGGACCGGCCGTCACGCTGTCGCTCGACGGCCGCCCCAGCCACCCCGCCGTCGACGACGTCCGCAAGGCCCTGACCGCCTGGCACATCACCATCGGCGGCGAACCCGAGCGCCCCGACTACCTGCGCGGCGCCGTCGACTCCGCCTGGCAGACCTGGCACACCAGCCGGCATCAGCGCACCGAGGCCGGCCTGGTCCTGCCCGGCCTGCTCGACGCCACCCAGCGCGCCGCCCGCCTGCACACCGGCGACGATCGGCGGACGAGCCTCGCTCTGCTCGCCCAGGCCTACCACCTCGCCCAGGCCTACCTCGCCTGGCACGGCGACCGGGAGCTGTGCTGGCTGACCGTCGACCGCGGCATGGCCGCTGCCCTCGACGCCGACGACCCGCTCGCCATCGCACAGTCCATCTGGTACGCCGCGCACCTGCTTCGCGCGGTCGGCCGCGGCGACGAGGCCCTCGATCGGCTCCGCGAGGCGCGCGGCCTCATCGAGCCGCACGTCGCCGACGGTGGCACCGAGTGGGCGGAGATGCTCGCCGACCTGCACCTGTGCTCCGCGCTGACGCGGGCCCGCACCGGCGACCAGGGCGCCTGGTCCGATTGGGACGCCGCCCGGCAGGTCGTCGAGCGGGCGCTCCCGGCCGGCTACGTGGGGCTGCGCACCCGGGTGTCTCGGCCGCTCGTCGACGTGTACGCGGTGATGTGCGCCGTCGACCTCGGCGACCCGGACGAGGCGCAGCGCCGCGCCCACGCCCTGGACCCCGGGAGCATTCCGTCGACGGAGCGGCAGGGCCGGCACTTCGTCGAGCTGGCCCGGTCGGCCGACCTCGAGGGCGCCCGCGAGGCGACGCTGCACCTGCTGACGCGGGCGGAGGCGATCTCGCCGGAGACGGTGCGGTACTCGCCGGCGGCACAGGACATGGCGTCCCGGCTCGCGCGGGAGGCGCCGGCGTCGGTCCGGGCCGAGGCGGTCGACCTGGCGCGCCGGGTGTCGGGCACCGAGTAGGTACACCCCGTAACCGGGTACGTCGCGTACCCCCTGCCACCGCTGTGACTGCTTAGCGTGATGTCACGGTGGCGGCAGGGAGTCGCGCGGCGTACGACGTAGCTGTTCGCCCTGCCACCCCGCCGACTGGCGAGGGAGGGCGAACCCCTTGGACATCATCATCGGCGCGCTGCGACGGCTCACCGGCCGGCCAGCCCCTCAGGCACCGACGCAGCCGAGCACCGGCGAACTCGAGCAGGCCCGCGAACAGGCCGCGGCCCGCGCTCGACTGCTCGACCTCGCCCGCCGGCGGCAGGCCGAGTACCGCTACGAACGGCCGGGCCGGTGACCGCCCGGACCATGCCGGCCGCCGGCGACCGCGTGTCGGTGCGGCCCGGCGAGTGGCAGTCCAGCCCGGGCGTCGGCGGGCAGACGTACCACGACATCCGGATCGTCAGCGTGCATCAGTCGCACGACCCGGCGTACGCCTGGGTGTACGGGCACGGCATGGAGTGCAGCTGGGAGTCCGCGGACTGCGCCGCGCCGTGGTGCTTCGAGCTGCTCGTGTCCGTTGACGTCCTCGCCGCGGCGGCGGCCGGCGCCCGGCCGTGAGCGCGGTCGCCGCCCAGGCCGTCGAGCGGTGGCGGCGGACCCTCGACGAGCACCGCCAGGTCGACGGCCGGTGCCCGCGCTGCGGCACCCGCAAGCGGTGCTGGCCCTGGGCGACGGCGTTCTCCGCGCTGCTCGTCGACGAGATGGGCCGGCCGTGAGCCTCGACAACGTCACCGCGTCGCGCTGCCTCGGGTGCGCGCCGACGATCCTCAACGTCGGGCACACCTGCGGCGGCAGCCGGATCCCGACGGCCGAGGTGGGCTGGCGGTGCGTCTGCCCGATGCCGGAGTGTCGGAGGCGGCAGGCCGGCCAGTGGCCCGCCGAAACCAAGAGCAGGAGGTGACCCCGGTGCGCTGGAGCCGAGCCCCGCCGGTGCCGCCGCTAGACTGGCCCGGCCCGTGAGCTGCCAAGATCCCCGACTGATCAGGAGAGCACTGTGCAGGTATCCCAGGCCCTGGACGTGATGGAGGCACTTCTCCGCGCCGCCGAGCACCCGGACATCGTCGCCGTGGAGAGGTACGGCGCCGACGTCCAGCCGGGCGGTCAGTCCCCCGCCGGGGTCAAGGCTGTGCACGGCTCCGGGTCCGCCGCGCTGCTGTGGGGCGCTGTGCCGCCGCGTGACGCCACGCCGGTACCGCTGCCCACCGAGCCGCTGCCGCCGAAGTGGCGCGCCGCTCGCATCCTCGTGCTCGCCCACCAGCTGCTCGACGCCACGCGGCCGGATGCCTTCCGGTCGTGGGAGCTGTGCCGTCAGGCTGGCGTCGAGTCGCCGGTCGCCGCCGCGCTCCGGGTCACCGCCGCCGACGGGTCGGTGGTGTACCTGCGCGCGACCTCGGCGGCCGGCTCGATGGGCGAGCCCGAGACTGACCCTCACCCGGACTACCGCATCCCCCAGGGAGTCCAGTCATGGCACCTCAGTCTCAATGCTCCGCGTGCGGAGCCCGTGTCGGTGTAGCCCCCGGCAGTTCCTGCCCGCCGCATCAGGCGATGGGCAGCCGGGGTAGGTGCCCCGGATCCGGCCAGCCCACCTCCTAGGTCAGATCGTGGCCCCGCCTCCCGAAAGGGGCGGGGCCGCTCTGCGTCTGGCAACTGGTCGGCGGGTCACTAGGTAAGGGTGTTGTGGTTTCCAACATGACCCGCTAGTGTCCTCGACATGACGCGAACCGAGCAGGCCGCAGGCCAGCCCGACGACCTTACGGCACTGGCAGACGCCATCCGGGCCGTCGCCGACCTGCCGCCCCTCGACCGGTTCCCCGCGATCGCAGACCTCAGCGTCCGCTTCCGCAGCGTCGTCAAGGCCGAACAAGACCGAGCCGTCTACGAGGCCACCCAGGAGCACGACTACCAGCACGTCGCCGACGCGCTGAACATCGCCTACTCCAACGTCAACAACCGCGTCACCGCTCACCGGGCGCGCACCGGCGAGCCGACCCGCAGGGGCCGGCGCGTCGCACCCGGCAAGCAGGCCGGCTGAGCAGCAGTACCCCGACATGAAGTCGGGCCCGGAATCGCGGTGTTGGTAGCACCGGCCGGGCCCTTGATCAGGAAGCGAGTCCTGACCCATGGCCATTCTGGCTGACGCGCGCCCGTACGCGCACCCCACCCCCACCCGGCGCATCGTCGCCAGCTACGCCGGCACCGTCGCCGGCCTGCGCGCCGCGCTGCTCACCGGCGCCGTCCTCACCCCGGCCGCCGCCGGCACCCCGCTGAGCACTGCCGGTGGTGCCCGATGAGCCAGCCCGTCAAGGCCGCACTGCTGGCCACCCGCGACCTGCGCGGCACCGACCGCCTGGTCGTCCTCGCCATCGCCGCCCACACCAACACCGCCGGCGACGCCTGGCCGGCCGTCGCCACCATCGCCGAGTACGTCGGCGTCTCCGAGCGCACCGTGCAGCGGGCCCTCGCCCGCCTCGTCCAGGCCGGCCGGCTCGCCGTCCGCCAGGTCGCCGGGATCGTCACCCGCGTCTACCGGCTCGTCGTCGACGGGGTGTCATCCGCGATCAAGGGGGTGACATCTGGAGCGGCCGAGGTGACAGATCAGGCCCCGGGGGGTGACAGCCAGAGCGGGACCGTGTCACCCGAAGTTGAAGACCATTCGAAGATGAAGCCGCGCGCAAGCGCGCGGGACTGGCGTAGCTGGATCCCGAAGAACAAGGCGACCGTCGACCCGGTCCGGCGTGGTGCCGCCCCGCCCCCGCCGCCGGGCACCGGCCAGTGCCCCCGCCACCGCGGCTCCCTCGCCCACAACTGCGGGCCCTGCCGCTCCGAGGCGCTGGCGGGTGCCCGGTGAAGCTGATCAGCCGCCGCCAGCCCACCGCCGTCGAGATCGCCGCCGCTGCCGAGGCCGAGGACCGGCGCCGCCGGCTCGCCGCGCAGTTCGCCCGGGACCAGGCCGCCGCCGACCGCGAAGAGCAGCGCCGCGCCGCCCGCGAGGCCGCCCGCGCCGAGAAGCGCCGCCGCAAGGCGCAGGCGAAGGCGCGCGCTCGTCGACGCGCCCGCGCCCTGGCCCTGCTCGGCACCGCCCGGACCGTCGGGCCGCTGCTGCTCGTCAACGGCGCGGCCGTCGGCGGACAGCTCGCCTACGCCTACGACCAGACCCCCGCCGAGTGGAACCCGGCCGCCCGGGTCGCCGTCGCCATCGGCGTCGCCGCGGCCGCCGAGTCGGTGGCGCTCTACGTCGGCTGGCACGCCCACGACGCCCTGCTCGCCGGCGCCCGCACAACCGCGGCCCGGCTGCGGCGCGCCTCCTACGCGATCGCCGCCGTGATGGCGGTCGTCAACTACAGCCACTTCGCCGACAGTCTCACCGATCCGACCGCCCTCGCAGTGATCCTCGGCGTGCTGTCGAGCCTGAGCCCGTGGCTGTGGGGCCTGCACACCCGACGCGCCCAGCACGTCCAGCTGCTCCGCGACGAGCTGGTCGACGCGACGGGCGCCATCTTTGACCCGGCCCGCCGGCGGGCGTTCCCGATCCGCTCGCTGATGGCGCGCCGGTGGAGCATCGACCACCACGTCCGCGACCCGCGCGCCGCCTGGGAGGGCTACCGGCAGCACCGCACCGAGCGGCGCGCGGCTCGGCCGTCCGGCCGGCTCCGCGCCGCCTGGGCCGCCCTGCTCGGCCGGACCGGCCAGCCAGCCCCGGCCACCCCGGCCACCTCGGCCGCACCGGCTCAGCCGGACGAGCCGGACCGCCAGTGCACCGACCTGCTGGAGCAGATGGCCGCAGCCCGCGCCCGGATCTCCTCCGGCGCGGCCTGGGCGGTGAGGCGCTGGACTGGTCTCGCCCCGGCCACGCCGCGCCGGGCGGCCGAGCCGGCCGGCATCGACCGGCCCGCGCCAGCTCACAGCCTGGCCAGCGCGGCTGAGCCGGCAGCCCAGCCGGCCGAGCCTGAGCCGGCACCTCGGCCGGCTCAGCTCCCCATACCCGGCGTACCGGCCGACCTGGTTGAGCCGGCCGAGGTTGACCCGGCCGAGCCGGGCCGGGCGAGCCGGGGCCCGGGCCGGCCGGTCGACGGCGCTCGGCTGGCCCGCGAGTACGACCGGCTGAGCCGGGCACTGCGGCGGCCGCCGTCCGGGTCGCAGCTGGCCGAGGCGGCCGGGTGCGGCCGGTCGACGGCCAAGGAGTGGATGCGGAAGAACCGGCCGAGGGCCGCCGCGTAGAGGGGCCGGCCGGAGCATCTTCGGCCACCGGCCGGCCCTGGCCCGGCTTGGCCTTAACGGGGGGAAGGTTAGGCCGGGTTGGGTATCCACTATCGGCGAGTGCTGCTCGTGCCGCATCGGACGATCAGGCGGGAACGCGCTCCGCCCGGTCGGTGGAGCTGGTGAGCGGGCACGACGAAGCGGCCCCGCCCACCCGAAGGTGAGCGGGGCCGCTGAGGCTGGTCGGTGCTGACCGGGACGTCACCGGGGCACCGCGCGGACGATCCTACCGGTCAGGACCGACCGAGGTCCGGGCGCGCGGTGTGCCGGGCCAGGTAGCCGCCGACGAACGCGCAGACGCCGGTGACGACCAGGCCGACGAGGCCGACCAGCGGCAGCGGGACGTCCGGCGCGGCGGTGCCGTTGAACCACAGCTCGTCGATCAGCCACAGCGCGGCCGGCGTGATGACCGCCGCGCTGCCGGCGCCGCCGACGGTCGCCGCCTTCACCTTCGTCTCGATCGGGCTCGGCGCGGACGCCTCGTGAAGTTCGGACATGGGGTACCTCCTGGGTACGGTCGTTGTGTGGTGCGGATGCGACGGGTCGCCGCCGGCTGGGCGGAGATCCCGGAGGTGTGCCCGGCCGGCCACCGCGACGCGGCCGGGCAGCCGGAGACGACCCCGGCGTGGGGTGCGTGCCCGGTGTGCTGGGCCATGGGCCGGCAGTGGCGCTGCCAGCGGCCTGGGTGCGGGCAGGCGACGCAGCACCAGCACGCCTGCCAGGCCTAGTCGTCGTCGACGCAGGCGACGATCTGCCGTGTCCCCTCAGTGGTCAGGACGGTCACCGTCTCCGCGTGCGTGCCGTCCGGGCACTGCGCGCCAGCCGGGCCGGCCTCGCCCCGCGGTCCCTGCTCGCCGGGCGGTCCGGACGGGCCCGGCGGCCCCGACGGACCAGCGGGACCAGGAGCACCAGCGGAACCGTCCTTGCCCGGTGGGCCAGCTGGGCCGGGTCCACCCGGTTCACCCGGGACACCCGGCGGACCGCTTGGCCCCGGCGAGCCGTGCCGGCCGTCGACGCCATCCACGCCCGCCGGACCAGGCGGCCCCGTCGGCCCTGGCGGCCCTGCCGGCCCGACCGTCGGGTTACGGATGATGTCCTCCGCCGGCGGAGCCACCGGCTCCTGGCCGGAGTCCTGCGCCTGCTGACGCTGCTGGTCCAGCGCCGTCGCGAGCGCGGCACGCTGCGCGCGGGACACCGTCGCCTCGTGCGCGACCCACCCGACCATGACCGAGACCAGCACGGCGACCGCCCCGACAGCCAGCCCGGTGCGCGTCACGAACCGCCGGCGCGGCCCGCGATGCCCGCGGATCACACCGGCCCCCTCATGCTGAGGATGACCTGCACGATGAGCGCCAGCACCGCGCTGATCACGGCACCGACAACGAGCCGCCGGTCAGCGGCGCGACGATCAACGTCTGCCCTCGCTGCGGTCTCCCGCTTCTCCTCAGCCGTGGTGAGCGCCAGGCGCAGCGCGGCAAGGTCCCGCTCGATCGCCAGCATCCGTGCCTCCGATCCTCGCTGGTCGGACAGGTACACCTCACGCAGCACGTACGCGTCCTGGCGCCGCCGGATCTCCGACAGGTCGTCGTGGATGTCGCGCTGCATCGCGGCGATCTGCCGGGCCAACTCCGCGTTGCTGATGTCTTCGCCGGCCACCGGCGGCCTCCCCGTAATGGTGCGTCAGTCCGTGAGTCGAGCGGCCAGCTCGTCGACGACCTGCCGGGCGATGGCCGGCGGGATCGCCGCGGCGACCTTCTCCGGGGTGAGCCCCGCCAGGATCCCCGCCACGATGGCCGCTTCGTCCGCGTCGCCACTTCGGGCCGCGAGCCCCAGCAGGAGCGCCAGCGGCGAACCGGGCTGGGGGGTGGTGAAGGCGTTGGTGCCGACCGGGGACACCAGCCAGTCACGCAGGTTGGAGAGGTCCGCCAGGACGTGGCCGACCGTGCGCTTGTCGTATGCGGTCTTCCGGGTGAGCAGTTCGGACTGCTCCATGTCGGGCTCCTTCACAGGGGTAGGGGCGGGCTGAGGGGGGTCCACAATCAGGCCGATGGACCGGAGGTAGCGGCGGAACAGCGGCGTCTGGTCCCGGCCGGCCTTGATCGAGTCGCGGAAGAAGCTGAAGTGGGTGTGCCACCGGTGAGAGCTGTCGCCAGTCGAGCGGCGGCCGAGGCGGTCCCACCGCTTGACGGTCCGGCCGTCGGGCGACCAGATGATCTCCCGAATGTCCCGGGTGTCCGCGGCGCCGGCCTTGCATTGCCCGACGCACCAGGCCGAGAAGTGGGCCAGGTCGTACGCCCGGCCGTCGACGGTCACCTTGAACTCGCCGACGTCCAGGGCGCAGGCCAGGTCGGTCAGGGCGCGGTCACGCGGGGACTCGCTGATGGAGTAGCCCGACGACCGCTGGTGCGGCTTGCCCAGGTGGTAGCTGTCGCCCTGGTCCTGGTGGGCGGTGTCACCGACGATGCCGACCTCGGCGGGCTGAAGGTCGTCCGTGCCCGGCGCGTCGTCCAGGTGGTCGAGCAGCAGGCGGCGGACGGCCAGCAAGTTGCTGGGCGCCCGGGTCACGGCGTCGGCTCCGACGGGACCACCGGAGCCGGGTCGGGCAGCACGTACCACGCCTGCTCCAACGCCGCCCGGTCCGGGTACACCGTCCCGTAGCAGCACCAGTCTGTGGGGGTCACCGTCACCGGCCGCCCCCACGGATTCCGCAGGATCAGGTTGCCGTCCACCTCCTCGTACTCGTACGAGGACATCGCGGCAGCGACCTCCGCCGCGTTGGTGCCGTCGTACTGGAGCGCGGAAACTTTCTGCGTCACGAACACCGATGTGTCCTCTCGATCGGGCTACAGCGTGCGCCGCAGCATCAGGGTGGAGCCCGCTTTGCAGACTGCGGACGTGCCCGCCCCGACGGCGCCCTGGGCGAACTGCAGCTGCAGCTTGCCGGCGGTCGGGCCGACGATCAGGGTTCCTTTGACCAGGGCGAGCAGCTGGTTGCCGACGCCGCCGCCGCCCGCGACGAAGAAGTCGCCGGGCGTCGGGTTGCCGAACGCGAACGGGGCGAGGTCTCCAGTGTTGGAGCCGGCGGACGCGATCAGCTGCATCACGCCCCAGGGGAAGAACGACCCCGACGGCCAGCTGAAGTTGTATTTGAAGTCGTTCGCCACCGGGGCCTCGTAGATGATTTTGGCCTCGACGTCGTACTCAGCTCCGGCCAGCACGTCCACGACGAGCGCCGTGTCGCCGACCAGCGTCGTCGAGTTGGTGACGCTCTGGTCCAGTGTCTTGCGTGCCCACACCGGCACCAGTCGGGCGAGCAGGTCGGGGGTGATCGGCGTGCCGGGCGGAAAGTCGATGGGCACAGGTTCCCTCCATCAGGT
The DNA here is from genome assembly GCF_040640035.1 of Micromonospora sp. NPDC023633. Classification (NCBI taxonomy): domain Bacteria; kingdom Bacillati; phylum Actinomycetota; class Actinomycetes; order Micromonosporales; family Micromonosporaceae; genus Micromonospora; species Micromonospora sp. NPDC023633. The sequence goes on from NZ_JBFABB010000131.1 coordinate 15,576, forward strand.
CATAGAGCGACGATTGCGGGCTGCCACACGTCCACCTCGGTGCCGGCCGACCACGGCCGCTGGACGCCGTTGACGCCCCGGGCCGACAGGGTCACTCGCTGCGGGGTGATCACTGCGAAGTCGTCGGTGGCGTATACGAACGGCAGCGTGTTGGTGTTGCCGGCGTCCAGCGTGGTGCGCAGCCCCACCCGGGTGCCGGTGAGCGGGTTGGGGTCGACGTAGGTCACGTCCCAGCCGGCCGGCTCCGGTGACGTGGCGGGCCACAGTCGCGCCCGGATCGTCGCCCCAGAGACGTCCAGCGTGATCGAGTACATGACGTCGACCGCAGCGGTGTACGGCACCACCACCGACGCCACGGTCGACTCGACACCTGCGGCCCGGCGGCGGATCGAGCAGGTCATCTGCCCGCCGACGATCCAGCCGATGCGAGCCGAATAGTAGGAGGCGTCCGTGGTGAACGCACCCACCACATATGCGGTGAGGGCCGTGCCGATCGCCAGCTGCGGCACCGACCACGACGCCCGCACCCGATGGTCCGTGACCCCGGTGTCGATGGTCGCGATCCGGCCGCTGCTGACCGCAGTGTGCGTGAACGTGGCGCGAGCCCCGTCGACGGCGAACGCCGACAACGTGCCCAGCAGCGCCCACGCCTGCCCGGTGTCCAGCGTCCCCAACCCGGACGACACGGTGCGGCCGAAGGTGTCCTGGGCGCTTGGACCGATTGCGCTCGCGGTGACCTGCTCCCCGCCCAACCTGACGCCGAGCGGCATGTGGTCCGGGTTCTGCGTCCACGGGCCGCTCTCCGGGGTGGAGGCGAGCATCAGCGACATGCCCGAGGCGGGCAGTTCGGCGGCGAGTGTGGACCCGCTGGCGGCCACCCGGGCATCCCCGCTGACCTCAGCCACCTGCCACGGCGCGTTCGGCGTCAGGTTCAGCTGCACCGTCCACGAGAACTTGTCGATCGTCTCGCTGTAGCCCTCGATCTGCTGGTCGATCAGACCTGCCGCTACCTGCGGCGGCGCGTCGGCGATGGTGAGCCGCGACCCGATGTCGCAGGCCAGCCAGGCGTCGATCAGCGGCTCAACCTGCGCAGCCCGCAGGTTGAGGCTGGCCAGCGGGTGACGCAGCGCGTCCACGGTCCCCAGGTGCACACGCCACGCGGCATGGTCGAGCAGCCTGGCGTCCCCGTCCAGGCTGACCGTCGCGGATCCCTCGTACCGGCCGTGCTCGGCGGCGTGCTCCTCGTCCGAGTAGCGGGCCGACGACCCGCCCGTCCTCGTGACGGTCATGTCGTTGCGGGTGGCCTGGTCGTCGTCCACCGGCGTGAACGGCGACGAGAGCTGCTCATACTGCAGCGCCCAGGCGACGGGCGGGTTGTACCGGGCCACCCGGGGCAGGTACGCCAGCCGGCCGTCGAGGGCCTCGTACAGCAGCCCACCGTCGGTGGCCTCCACCTCCCGCAGCAACGCCATCAGGTCGCCGGCGGCCTGCGGCCCCATCAGCGTGCCGGCCGTCCCCACCGGCACGCACGGGACGGACGCCTCGCCGCACAGCCGCTCGAACCTCGCGCCCGCGTCCTCGCCGCTGTACCCGGCCGCCGCCCACGACGAGTCGGGCGGCTGAACGAACGCGTTCTGCGCCCACGCGTGGGCGAAGCTGGTGCCGTCCACCCCAGCCGACCACAGGGTCACGTCGGTGATCCGACCCAGACCACCCGCAGGGCTGAACCCCGGCGACGTCACCGCGCTCAGCGTCCGCGAGCCAGCACCGTGGAACCGCAGCGTGACCACCGCGGACGCGGCCGGCTGCCACACCGCCAACGACACACCTACCCACCCGGTGGATGGGTTCGCGTCCGCAGTCCACGACCGGAACACGGTGTCCACCTGTGTTCCCGCCGGGTTGTAGGCGGTCACCCGCAGACCACTGCTGGACGCCCGCACTACCAGCCGGGACAGGGCAGCACCGTCGAACACCACCGTGGCCAGATCCGCCTCCGCCGACAGCGACGGCGAACGGACGTAGAACAGGGCACTCGACACCGGAGGGTTGACGCTGACCCGGGGCACCAGCGGCACCGTCATCCGGATCCACCCGCCAGACGTCGACAGCCGAGCCACAGCCGACGCGCCCGGAAGGCCATCCGCCGACGCCCCGAACTCGACGTCCGCACCCGTCGCTGGCCCCTGCGCGCGGACCTGCCCCGCCGGCCGGTCGGCGCCCGCCCCGTCCTCCAGCGGCAGGTAGGCATCAGGGCCCTGACCGGTCAGCATTCGGTTCAGGGGGCTGCGGACCGACACGCCCTGGTTAAGGCGCCGCAGGATCCCCGACGCCGTCACGTCCACCTCGTACGTATTGACCGCGTCCGACGATGCCAGCCGCGGCTTCCGGTCGTCCACGTACCCCGTGTGTCGGGTCACCCAGCCCACCGAGCCCAGCACCTGCACCCGTAGCGGGCAGCCCTTCCGCCAGCCCGGCCAGCGCGTGCTGGCCCGGTTGTACGGCAGCCACTCCCCGGTCGGATCCTTCAGCGTCAGCTCGGACCGGGACGGCTGGGCGGTGCCCGATTCGCTGCTGCG